>CAYYWR010000071.1:0-7156 GCA_964474145.1 uncultured Syntrophomonadaceae bacterium | reverse complement strand
GAAATAGGCGATATTTTTAGTTAATTTATCTTAATATTCCTGGCTTAAAGATAATTTTCTGACAAAGATATTTTTCTGACCCTTTAATTATCAGGCGCTGCCTTCTAACTCTGCCAGGCGTTCATTCAGACGCTTTATTTCCTCTTGCAGCTCGCACTTGTAATCATCTGTAGTATCCTGGACATCATCTTTGCATTCTAATATGCCCGCCTTTGCTTCATGTAATTCCTTCTGCGCTTTAATGGCCTTTGCTGCCTTTTTAAAGTAGGAAACCTTGGACCAGGGAAAGTTTACAACATTCTTTGCCGGGTCCGGGCCAAACTCCATTCCCTCATCTCCTGATTTTTCTTCCTCTTCAAGGCCCTCAACAAAAAGTTCAAATCTCCCCCTGCGGTATCTTCTTGATGTTTTTGCCGATTTGACCTGACTGTAAGAATAGTAATTGCATTGGGTTTTATCTTTAATTATATATACTCCCTCATCAGTTACTACTACAGCTTCCCCTTTTATCCCCTTGATGGCCACTTTAATATCTTCAGATATTCTAATATTTTCATCAATTGTTTCCCTCATTTTTTTCGGCAAAACATCAACAACTATAGAATCAATCTTTGAACATACTGCTCTTTTATCCGGCACTTCATTTCAGCTCCTTAAAAAAAATTAGTAATCGCTGGTAATGGCAACGACTCAGCTACAGGCTTTCCCACTGGCTTCCCTGGACCCTGGCCATCCATGGCTCTGGCTCTGGTCCCATCAGGGCCCGGTAGCCTGTATTTTTAATTCTACGTTTTTTTATAAAATCCTTCTTTAAATATTCTCTTAGGCCCTCAGGCCCTTGGCGAGCATCAGGTTGGTAGTCATAGCATTAGTGGTCATTTAACTGATCACTGATTAGCCGGGGGCCTCCTATTACCGGAAGCAGGTCACCTTCTATCAGTGAAACTGTGTTTTCTTTTGAGTTGCGAACTCTCCAGGCCAGGTTTTCATTATGGATGTTATAGTCCGGCTTGCTTTCTAAAACATGGGACAGGGGAAGGATCTCATAAGTCCATTCTCCCTGTTCCCGGTAGCGATTAACCCAGGTTGGGGTATAGGAAACCTGTTCAATGGTTACCTGTTCTGAAGCAAAGTCTTTTTTTACGGTTACGTAAAAGATGATTCCATCTTCTGTATACCTGTTTCCCAAAGTTTCATATCTCTGGTTAGATATAAAGTTACCCATGGAATAAATAACCAGCGTTTGTTTCCCCCCCTCCCCGCAATCTAAAAAATCAACAGGCTGAAGGACGTGGGGGTGGCTGCCAAAAATAATATCCACACCGTACTGGTGCAGTGCCCGGGCAATTTTTTCCTGGTAGCTGTTAGCCTTCCTCTGATACTCCGTGCCCCAGTGGAGATAGAAAACTATTAGCTCCGCACCCTGTTCTTTTTTCTTATTAACCCTTTTCTCCATTTTTGCCAGGTCTTCCTCCAGGTTATCATAGCAAAAGCTGTCCACCAGTTTTTCCAGTTCTTTTGACATGGGAATACCGTTAAGGGCCCTGAAGCCTCCCTGGCGGGGAGTTTCGTAAGTATAGGCCGATATGCCTACTTTTATATCTTCTACATTTTTAATCAGAAAACCACTCTGACTTTCACTGCTCCTGGTGCCTGCTACCTCCAGTCCCCGCTCCTGTAAAACTTCAACAGTTCTTATTAAACCTTCCTTCCCGGTGTCAATGGAATGATTGTTGGCAGTGGAAATAACGTCAAATCCTGTGTCCTTTAAAGCGTCTGCCAGGTAGTCGGGAGAGTTAAACATGGGATACCCGGAATAACCCCTGCTTTTCCCGGCAAAGGTAGTTTCCAGATTGGCCAGGGCCAGGTGGGCGTTGGAAATATAGGGCTTGACAAACTGGAAGTTGTTTGTAAAGTCATACTTTCCACTTTCGCCATCATGCTGAGCCCGAATTTGAGTGCTGTGGACCATGATATCCCCAACCGCGGCAATGAGGATTTCTGTGGACTGGGGGACAGGCTCCGGCTCAGGCTCCAGGTGGGATTCCCTTTCATCCTGGGACTCAGGGTCAGGCTCAGAATTCAAGTCTCCATTTTTGACGTCATTATCATCAGGCTCATGTTCCGCTCCCCCGGCAACTATTTCACCTGCATTTCCCACAAGGGCTCCCAGGGATTGGCTTATGCCTGACCCTATCCCTTCTTGATTGAAGTAACCATAAGAAAGCACCGAAAACAATACTAGAAATAATAGTAAAAATAGCAGTATCCTGCTCTTATTAAGCATCTATGTAGAACTCCTTTCCAGCTAACTTCAATGTTTCACTATTGTATCACATGTCCTTGTACCACAAGTCCTGTATGTTTCTCTTTCTCGTGGAAATATATTTGTTTCCCTTAATATGACTGTTCCTGACTGCTGTAATCTCTTAATAGTAGTGCAACAGCGAAAATTTTACCATTAAAATAATTATTTTGGCGCCCCTAATTTTTCACATATCTTATGCTCGTAATTTCTCAAAACAGATTCACTGGTTTTGTTTCTTTTTTCCATTAACATGTTAAACCTTAAAAGCTTTTCATTTAGCCTTCTTTTTAGCTTTTTCCTTTCTTCTTCCCCATGACAAAAATTAATCAGATCCTGCAACCTGACAATCTCCTTTTTCAGGTGTACTTCTTCTGGCAGTACTCCTGCATTTTTCATAACTATATAGGCAGCCCGGAGCTCAGAAGGTACATGGGAAAGGTCATCCAGCACTAAAGGCTTACCCCTACCCTGGAGATTGTCAAATTCACCTTTTTTCATGGCTTCTTGAATTCTTCCCTCGGCAACAATGGTAACTATATCCATTCTAAAACCATCCTTCCTTCATATGCCCTTGGAAATTAATGACCCTTTACATATTATACAATATCCCCCTATAAACCTAAAGATTTTTTTAGCATTTACTATAATATGAATATAAAATAATTTTGTAACAGTAAAGGAAAACATGACCCATTTGTTGAAATTAATATAAGCATAAATAAGCAAAAGCAGTGGTTGAAGCAGTGGTTGAAAAATATTAATTAACTGCCAGAAATATTGCTTTTATTCTGGCAGTTAATTATGCCTTTATGTCTTTATGCCTTTATGCCTTTATGCCTTTATGCCTTTCGATTTATATTTTTGCAGTTAGATTTAAGATTTATCTTGACAGCTAAGAAAACAACTATGGAGGTTAATAACTTATGAAGAATTTTTCTTTATTTTATTACAAACTATTATTTACACTTATTATTTTTTCTGTTTCTTTAACTTTAATTTTTTTGACGGGGTGTACCAAATATCCCCCTGTAAACGGCGAAGATGAAAAGGTGCCTGCTTACCCCTTAATTGAATCTGCTGTTATTAAAGAAGTGGAAAAGGAAAGTATTACAGCTATAGCGCTGGGAGGCAAAAAGTTAGCTTACGTGACAGAAAATTCTGCTGCCCATACTATTGAAATTATCCTTTCACAGCTAAGTCCCAGCTTTAACATGGATATGGATAATGATATCTTAAGTATAGATAATAATTCCGCAATTGATCAAATTCCCCTGGAGAAAATAGATCCAAAATCAGCACAAATCCAGTTCTCTCCAGATTTGAAAAGCTTGTGGTTATCTTCTAAAGATAATAGAGGATCCTGGAACCTCGCCAGATACAGCCTGGAAGAAAAGGGAGAAAAAGAACTATTTCCTTTAGAAAATAAAACTTTTGTCAGCAATTCCTGCTTCCCCCATTTCCTTGAAGACAGGATAATATATGCCCATACAGAAAAAAATGACCATGGATTTTTGGCATCTATAATTAAAAACCGCCTGGACATGGAAGCGCCCATGGATCTTTTTCAGGTTGAACTAAATAGTTCAGGTAGTAAGGCCGCAGCTCCGCCTAAAGTGACGGCTGTAGATATCGCTTTTGACGATGCCCATATTGTTTACAGCATTAAAGGCACAGCAGCAAATGAAGTTGAGCTCTGGTTGAAAAATATTACTACAAATAAGTCAAAAATGCTATCTCAGGGGGAAAACCTGTTCAGCCCAAAATTTTCCCCTGATGGACAGTGGTTGGCCTACTGGAAACTGGAAGGGGAAAACACAGTTTTAACCCTTTACCATTTGGAAAAACAGGAGGAAATAAAGCTAATGGTTGAACATGAAGTAAAGAACTCCCTCTCCTGGGATGCCAGGGGAGATACAGTATTTTACACTGCCGATTATGAAGGTCAGGACCGGATATTCGCCGCAAGCCTTAGCCAGAAGCTGTCAGAACCTGGCATCAATCCAGGGCAGGTTGAGGGTGAAGATGAAGGCAAACGTGAAAATGAAGGTGAAGCAGCAGTTGATGAAGTTGAGGATGAGGGTGAAGCAGCAGTTGATGAAGTTGAGGATGAGGATAAGGATAAGAATGAGGATGAGTTAGATGTTGAATTTGCGGCAGAAAATGAAACCGACCCGGAGTTTGACCTGGTTATTTTAAACGGTACTGTTATAAACCCGGAAAAGGAAACCATCAAGTTTGCACATAATATAGGTATTAAGGGGGAAAAAGTGGAGGTTATTACCAGGGAGGATATCTCGGGCAAGGAGGAAATCGACGCCACAGGCCTTATAGTTAGTCCAGGGTTTATCGATGTTTTGTCCTACAGCCCCAACTCCGTGGGAAACCGCTACAAAGTTGCCGATGGAGTAACTACAAACCTGGCCATGCACGGTGCCACAGATGATTTTAAGCAGTGGTTTTCCCGCTACGATAACCAGACCATGATTCTGAATTACGGCGGGGCGGTGCTGCATGGGATGATAAGAAATGCTGTAAAAGCTGGATTATATTGCGCCCCCAATCAGGAGCAAATTGAAGAAATGAAAAAGAGAACAGAAAAAGCAATTTTAGAGGGTGCTATTGGCCTTTCATTCAGTCCCGAGTATTATCCCGGCATGAGTGAAGAGGAAATCATGGCCATCATGGAAGTAGGAAACAAATATGATTTGACTTCATTTTTCCACGTCCGCTACTCTACCATGTATGGTCAGGGAGGCGATAATATAGATGCATTAAATGAAGTAATCCACTATGCCAGGGAGCTTGACGCATCAGTTCAGGTAGTACATATTAACAGCACAGGGGGAACTTTTAGTATGGAAGAGTCTTTAAGGATTATAGAAGATGCCCGGGAGGAAGGCATTGACATCACCTTTGACCTCTATCCTTATGACTACTGGGCTACATATTCAAATTCTGCCCGCTTTGATAAAGGGTGGCAGGAGAGGTTCCAGATAACTTACTCTGACCTGCAGGTAGCCAATACAGAAGAGCGTTTAACGGAAGAAAGTTTTGCCCATTACAGGCAAACCCACACCTTGCTAATTGCCTACGCCATTCCTGAAGAGGAAGTTCGAATGGCCATGCAGGTAGATCATGCCATGATAGGCAGCGACACAATTATACAATTCCATAAAAACAACCACCCCCGGGGAGCAGGGACTTTTTCCAGAACTATTGGAAAATACGCCCGGGAAAAGAGGATAATTACTCTTATGGAAGCCCTGCAGATGATGACCATCCGCACCGCCCAGCGCCTGGAAAACGTGGCGCCGGCCCTGGAAAATAAGGGAAGACTCCGGGAGGGGGCTGATGCAGACATCACCATTTTTGACTATGCTGAGATTATTGATACAGCCACACCTGAAAACATAGCCAGTTATTCTGAAGGCATTTCCTATGTCCTGGTAAACGGAACCGTAGTAAGAGACCCGGAGGGTTTTAGAACAGGAGTAAGCCCGGGAGAGCCCATCCGAAATAGTATTAACGGAGAGGACAGTTAACATAATGGAGATAACAGGCAAAAGTGAACTGATAAATTACCTTAAGGAATTTACTTATAGTGAAACTGAAAACCACACTTTATTCCCTGAACTGGAAAAAAGAACTGTAGTAGAGGAGTTTATAGCCGGTGACTGCAGTGTTCCGGTGTTTACCAATGAGTTCTGGACGTCCAGGCAGAGGCAGCCCTCTTCCCTGCATGAAATATCCTACAGGGCCTGCTTTAAGGCACAACTCCCGAGATTTTTCATTAAACTTTTCACCACTGAGGGAGATACCGTATATGACCCCTTTAGCGGCAGGGGGACCACCCCGGTGGAAGCCGGGCTGCTGAACCGTCAGGTGGTATCCAACGACATAAGCCCCTTGAGCAAAATTTTAGCCAGCCCCAGGCTAAAACCTCCCGGCATGCATGAGGTTTCCGCCCGGCTGGAAGAAATACCTGTAAGGAAAAACTTAAAGGCAGATATTGACCTGTCCATGTTCTACCACCCGGATACGGAGGCGGAAATCTGTTCTCTGAGGGCTTACCTGGCAGATAAAAGGGGAAAAGGAGAGGAAGACATCCTGGACTCCTGGATCAGAATGGTGGCCACCAACAGGTTGACCGGACATTCCCCCGGGTTTTTTTCCGTATATACCCTGCCCCCAAACCAGGCAGTTACACAGGAGAGACAGCTAAAGATTAACAAAAAAAGAAACCAGGTCCCGGAAAATAAAGACACCAAAAAAATTATAGAAAAAAAAACCCGGAGTCTGATAAAGGGCCTTTCCCCCCATGAAGCAGAAAACCTGGGAAGGGCCAGGGAAACAGCGCTTTTCCTGGAAAAAGATGCCCGGCAGACCCCGGAAATCCCCCATGAATGTGTACAGCTTACCATTACCTCACCCCCCTTTCTGGATGTTGTTCAGTATTCCAGCGACAACTGGCTGAGATGCTGGTTTAATAACATAAATACTAAAGATATTGAAAAGAAAATAACCATGTCCAGAAAAATTGAAGACTGGGTCTCAGTAATGGGGGCAGTATTTGAAGAACTTTACAGAATTACAAGATCTGGCGGATGGGTCGCCTTTGAAGTAGGAGAGGTAAAGGGGGGCAAAGTTAAACTGGATGAGCATGTGGTGCCCCTGGGGATAAAAGCAGGGTTTTCCTGTGAAGGAATTCTTATTAATATGCAGCAGTTCACCAAAACATCAAATATTTGGGGTGTAAGCAATAACAGTCGGGGAACCAATACCAACAGGATCGTGCTCTTTCATAAAAACTGAGGGGGGAGAAAGGAGTGACAGCAGTCCTAACCAGCC
>CAYYWR010000070.1:0-7240 GCA_964474145.1 uncultured Syntrophomonadaceae bacterium | reverse complement strand
CAATAACTATGATAGTGTAACAAAAAAAAGTAATTCTTATTTATTTTCTGCTCCCTGATGGAATTTATACTGTTTATTATTCAGGATTATAAGAAATCTAATATCTCCTCAGCCCTCGGCCTTTTTTAGCAGTTATATTAAAAGCTGAGCAGTTACGTTCCAGCAAAAAAGGGCCGGGCAGTCTATTATACTCCGGCCTTTATCAATATTTTGTTTTATACCTATAAATTGTTCCATTTTCAACTATCTATTTCAAAAAGCCCCCCAGAATTTTCTCTATAGCTTCCGGCTCGGAAAGTCCCAGGGACATGAGCTTCAGTAACTGTTCGCCAGCTATTTTGCCAATGGCTGCTTCATGGGTTAATTCCGCCTCAGCGTGATATGCCGTGATTTCTGGCACTGACTGAACCATGGCCTTATCCATGATTATAGAATCACATTCTACATATCCCCTTGATTTGGCAAAGGCTATAACCCGGGGGTAAAATATCTGTTCAGAGTTCTCCTGGGCAACTGTGCGGGAAGTCACCTGGGTAAAGGAGCCTTCTCCCCTCAAATTAACCACCACATCAGATCTGGCTTTTTGCTTTCCATGTGTTAAGAGCCTTTCCACAATAATCAAGCTGGCTCCCCTGTGAAGATTGGCTTCTGTATCCCTCTCTGTGTTATCCACACCTTTAATTTGAACCATCTCCAGCTCAGCTGTCCCGCCTTCCTCAATTTCAATAATAGTTTTGGGGTTCAGTATTTTGGCCCCATCACTTTTTCCCTCTCCGTAATGTTTTTCTACATAGCGCATCCTGGCTCCCTTGCGGATATATATAGTGTGTATGCCGTCATGCCGGGACTCCCGGGACCCATCATTATGAATGCCGCAGCCTGCTACTACCAGCACATCAGATCCTTCCCCTATCTCAAAAGTATTGTAAACCAGGTCATTAACCCCGTCCTGAGTAAGGAGAACCGGAATATGGACTGATTCATTTATAGTATTTGGCTTAACAATTATATCAATCCCGGGACTGCCCTCTTTAACATTTATCTGGATATTTTCAGTGGAGCGGCGGGAAAAACCTTCTCCATCTTTGCGAATATTATAAGCTCCCTGGGGAGTATCGTGAAGATCTGCAACCTGTTCCAGAAGATTTTTATCAACTGCACTTAGCTTCATCTTTATCATCCCTCCTGCTGCATACTCTATGTCTCTGACACCCCACAACATCTTTAATAACCGGCCAGATTTTATCCTTGTCCCCCACATCTTTTATCCTACCATCAACAATCAAGATAATTTCATCAACCAGGGAAAGAATCCTTTCCTGGTGGCTGATTAATACTGTAGTAATGCCCTCTTTTTCGTGTTTTTCCCTGATAACATTTAAAAGCATGTCAAAACTCCACAGGTCAACACCAGCATCCGGCTCATCATAAATTACAAATTCAGGATTCTTAGCCAGAAGAGTGGCTATTTCAATTCTTTTCATTTCACCACCGGATAACCCCGGGTCAACATCCCTGTCCAGATAATCTTCAGGGCATAACCCTACCTGCCTTAAAAATCCCCTGGCTACCGTTTTTTCCTCAATACCCGAAGCCAGGCTGAGCAAATCAAAAACATTTAATCCTTTAAATCGGGGAGGATACTGGAAGGCATACCCGATGCCCTTTTTTGCCCTCTCAGAAATATCTAAATCAGTAATATCTTCACCGTGAAAAATTATTTTCCCTTTTGTAGCAGGATAAATGCCCATAATTAGCTGGGATAAAGAAGTTTTCCCGCTGCCGTTGGGACCTGTTATAGCATATAGTTTACCCTTTTCAAAGGATAAGTCCACGTCTTTGATTATCTCAATATCTTTTTCCTTACCGCTTACGCTATAAGATAATCCTTTAAGTTCCAACAACTTATTTAACACCTCCAAAATTGTCCATAGAATAATCATGCAAAATATACTGGAAACTTTCTACAAAACAAACTTTCTGCAAAACCATATACACAAACTTCTACATAATTACATACATTCCTGCTGCTTATTGTTATGAAAACTTAGTAACTTTGCCATTAATTCAGTTGATAAATAATAATAATAAGGGAAGACACCTGGAGTGTTTCCCTTATTACATTAAATTATTATGGTAGTTATTTGTATGGTAGTTAACGGTAAACTAAATTTCTGAAATTATGGGCAGTATCATGGGCCTTCTTCTTGTTTTTTCCCAGAAAAATTTGTTTAAGACATCTCTCACAATATTTTTTACTGTTGACCATTCTCCCATTTTTTCTGCACTTGTGGATTCCAAAGCTTGGGCCACCTGTTTTTTTGCTTCTTCAATTAACTTTTCGGATTCCCGCACATAAACAAAGCCCCTGGAAACAATATCAGGCCCTGCCAGAATACAGTTGCTCGCTTTGTCTATAGCTATTACCACTATTAGTATTCCGTCCTGGGACAGGATTCTCCTGTCTCTCAAGACGATATTACCAACATCTCCCACTCCCAGGCCATCCACTAAAACATTACCAATTGATGCCCGGCCGACCTTTCTTCCTGAACTGGAAGTAAACTCTAAGATAGAACCATTATCTGTCACGAAAATATTCTTGGAAGGAATGCCTACCTTTTCAGCAAGCTCTGCATGATGCACCAGGTGGCGGTATTCTCCGTGGACTGGAATCACATATTTGGGCTTGAGAAGGTTTAGCATTATCTTTAACTCCTCCTGGCTACCATGACCTGAAACATGTACCCCGGATACCGACTCATAATAAACTTTAGCTCCTCTTTTAAAGAGATTATTAATTGTTCGTGAAACCAATTTTTCATTTCCAGGTATTGGCGTTGCAGCTATCACCACCGTGTCTCCAGGAATAATCTCTACTTTCTTGTGCTCAGAGACTGAAATCCTGGTAAGGGCTGACATTGGCTCTCCCTGACTTCCGGTCGTCAGCAAGACCAACTTGTCTTCGGGATAATTGCCAATTTCCTCAACCTCAATAATGGTTTTATCAGGTACATTTAAATACCCCAGTTCCCGGGATATACCCACAACATTAACCATGCTCCTGCCTATAACAGCTACTTTTCTCCCGTGGAGAGCAGCAGCATCTATAACCTGCTGTATCCGGTGAACATTAGAGGCAAAGGTAGCAATAATTATCCTTCCATCAGATACACGGAAAATCTCCTGTATAGTTTCCCCTACCACCTTCTCGGACAATGTAAACCCCGGTCTTTCAGCATTAGTACTGTCGGAAAGCATTACCAGCACTTCCTTATTTCCTAACTCTGCTAAACGATAGAAGTCAGTAGTCTTACCGTCTACAGGGGTCTGGTCTAATTTGAAGTCACTGGTATATACGATTACTCCTGCAGGGGTATATACGGCAACACCAACTGAATCGGGTATGCTATGATTAGTTTTGAAAAACTCTACTTTAAAATTATCACTAATTCTCATGCTGCATCCCGGCCGGATAAGATTCATGCTGGTAGTCTTTAAAAGATTATGCTCTTTTAACTTGACTTCTACCAACCCTAAAGTTAGCTTTGTTCCATAAATTGGTACATTTAGAGAAGGAAGAACAAAGGGGAGAGCGCCAATATGGTCTTCATGACCATGGGTTACAATGATACCCTTGACTTTTTCCTTATTTTCAACAAGGTAAGAAATATCCGGTATAACTATATCTATACCAAACATTTCCTCATCAGGAAACATTAACCCGGAGTCCAGCACTAATATTTCATCTTCGCATTTTAGCACAAACATGTTTTTGCCAATCTCTCCAATGCCCCCCAGGGGAATTATCTGGATTTTATTCTGTTTTTCCTTTTTCAATAAGTTAAAACACCTCCTTATTTTTAAATAACCGTTCATACTACCATTGGAACAATTATATATTATTTCAGGACTCCATGCAAGTTAACTCTTCTTACTTGAAATTGTAAAGTTAAACTAAAAACCACCTTAACTCTTTTATTAAGTTAAGGTGGTTCATGTTAAGTAATATATTATTAAGCGGTTTCAACTGACCTTTATAAAATTGTGCTTTTTCATAATCGTCCCAAGTAATTTGTATTAGGGACTTTGCATTAGAGAAGCCCTGCATCTTCTAAAACCGTTTTCAGGGATTTCACCTGTTCATCAGTCATTTTAATTAGAGGACTTCTAACCGGCCCTACATTAATTCCCTTCAAGTTCAAGGATGTTTTTGCAGGAACCGGGTTAGTGCTTATAAACATGCCTTTAAAAACAGGCATTAACTTACCGTGGAGCGCAGCAGCTTCAGCAGGGTCCCCCTGTACATAAGCTTTTATCATGGAAGTTATTAATCTTCCCGCTACATGACCGGCTACACTTACCACTCCATAACCACCAACCGCCATCATGGGTAAGGTCATACTATCATCACCACTATAAACCAGAAAATCATCGGAAGTCTCTTTGATTATATTACTTACCTGGTCCATGTCTCCGCTGGCTTCTTTAATGGCAAATATATTTTCTATTTCCGCCAGGCGAATAGTAGTTTCGGCCGCCATGTTGATAGACGTTCTTCCAGGTACATTATATAGCATTATGGGTAAGCCCGTATTACCGGCTATTTCTTTGAAATGGTCATAAAGGCCTTCCTGAGGAGGCTTGTTGTAATATGGAACTACCAGCATTGCTCCATCCACCCCTGCCTCTTCTGCTCTTTTAGTAATCTCAATAGACTGCCGGGTTGAATTAGAACCGGAGCCTGCAATAACCCTGGCCTTACCCCTTACAGCATCTACTACTGTCTTAAAAAGCTTAACCTTTTCCTCAACACTCAAGGTGGGAGACTCTCCTGTTGTTCCTGCAACTACTATTGATTCTGAGCCGTTATCTGCAAGGTATTCAGCCAGAGAACCTGCTCTATCATAATTAACTTCATAGTTATCATCAAAGGGTGTTACCATGGCTGTTATCAGCCTCCCAAAGTTTATTGACATTACCTTCACCTCCTTTTCATCTTATAGTTTAAACATATTAAAACCTGACATCATCAATGGGCCGACTGGTACTCAATGAGAACGGGCTGTATTTGCTTGCCTTCTACAGCCTTTTCAATAGTCGGAATTAGTAAATCCATCCTGGCTACTAGAGAATTCGCTTTCTTTAATGGATTATCCTGCCCAAAAGGAATTAAAAATATATTTTTAGTGTTAATTAGTGCTCCTATATTACTGGCATTTAAACCCAAACCATCGTTTGTAGAAATACCTAAAACAACAGGTTTAAGATTTCTCAACTGGGCTTTAGCAGCCATTAACACTGCTGTATCTGTTATTCCCTTTGCTAACTTGGCCAGAGTGTTTCCGGTACATGGGGCGATAACCATTACATCCAGCATACTTTCTGGCCCTACCGGTTCTGCACCTACAATATCTTTTATTATTTTTTCACCAACTATATCTTCTATCTCTTCTTTCCATTTATTTGCTTTGCCGAACCTGGTGTCATGGAAGTCAACTGAAGGAGTTATTATGGGGTAAACCCTGGCCCCCGAGTTAACCATTTTCCTTAATTCTGGAGTAATTTTATCAAAAGTACAATATGAACCGGTTATACCAATACCTATACTTAAACCCTTCACTGTCACTTTGATTCCTCCTCTTTATTTATTTTTATAATGCTGCTGTAGCAAGCGGATGTATATTCTGGCCAGCATCTGTCCCGCTGTTTTTGGAGCAACCCGCCCTGGTAAACCTGGAGGCAGAAAGGCTTTTATGCCTCTATTTTTTGCAGCCTGAAAATCTGTTCCCCCCGGCCGGGAAGCAATATCAATAATGATTGTTTCGGGATTAAGCTTGCTGATCAATTCCTCATTTAAAACCATGGCTGGTACTGTATTGAATATTATCTCATATTTTTCCATATAGCCTTCCATGTGCTTCAGGTGCAGCGGCTGAAATCCCATCTCGTATGCCCTGGCTAATAAAGCATTATCTCTGGCGACTACTGTAACTCTGGCACCTAATCCATGGAGCGTCCTGGCAAGAGTAAAACCGCACCTGCCAAATCCTATCACCATGGAATGACTGCTGTGTATGGTAGTTTTTGTTTCTTCCATAGCCAGTTGAACTGCCCCCTCGGCAGTAGGGATAGAGTTAATAATAGCTACTTCATCCATCTCAGCCACTTCAAATATTTTAACTCCACAATTCTCCAGACTATTTTTCAATAAAGGCTTTACTTTTCCTATAAAAAAAGGGATACCTGGCTTGATATTTTTTAACACTTCCCTGGTTAAGTGAATATCTTCTTTACTGTGGGAGGCATAAACTTTTCCTTTATTGTTTGTACCGGGCAGTGGTGTAATAACGGCATCAGCTATTTTCAAGACATCCATCAATGAAACTAAAGAAACCCTTTCTAAAGGTGTATAGTATGAGTAACTACCAAACCCAATAATTTTAACCTTACATCCTGATTTCTGCAGCTCTTTCCCCACCTCTAACTCTCTTTCGTCGCCCCCTATGATTAATATGTTGTAGTTCATAAATTCTCCTCCTAATGTATAGACACGGAAATAGGTTACTATAATAATATGAGAATCAATCGGGATTTGTGACAGGCACAAAAAAAAACGCGTATTATATACGCGCTTTTAAAATACTTGTACTGGTATTTTAAATTTTTCTCAGGTTTTCAACTATTCTACCGGATGGCTTTCTACTTCCTCGGCTCCATGTCGACGTAAAATAGAAGCTGCCGGATCTACTCTTTCCTCATCTGTTTTAATAGCTACCAAAATATCTCCTTTTTTAACTCTTTCTTCATATTCTTTTCCACGTTCTTCAGGAATACCAAAGTCAATAAGCCCTCCTGCAATGCCACCGGTAACTACACCGGTTAAAGCTCCTGCCAGTGGCCCGGCAGCGATAATTGGGCCAACACCAGGAATTAATAATGCTCCTGCACCCATTAGCAGGCCTGCTACACCACCAATAGCACCGCCTGTTGCGGTACCATCACTGAGGTTTTGATCTTCAAAGGAAATTTCACTGCCTTCCTCAGCTTCCTTCCGTTCATCCCGGGCTACAACAGAAATCTCATTTTCTTCAAAACCCTGTTCACGCATTTCTCTAACGGCTTCTTCGGCTTGACTGGTTTCCTGCATAATACCTACTACAGTGGTTTCCATTTTTGTGCCTCCTTTTTTGGTAATCTACAACTACTATTATTTCCTCTACTTGAATTCTTATTCGTG
>CAYYWR010000069.1:0-7258 GCA_964474145.1 uncultured Syntrophomonadaceae bacterium | reverse complement strand
CTAAAAAATATTTTCCCCAGCGAACCCTTCACTTTACCCTTTATACTGAAAAAGGCGAGAAAGTAGCCTGGGAAAATATTGATGTAAAATAAAAACAAATGCCCGCTAAAAAGGAATATAGGGGGGAAACTTTTTTCCATCACCCTCCAAAGAATCTGTGATTTCATTAAAGAATTCAAAAAAGAATTCAAAGCAAGAGAGATACTTCCCCGAAAAAATCATCAGGGAAGCTAAGGCTACAAACTATGCCCGGGGCTTTTTCTCCAGAAGGCCTGCACTAAGGAAAAATGACAGAATGCCCACCAGGCATACCACTAGAAACAGGGCCTGGGAGATAGCACTAAAAGCAATACTCATGCCCTCAGGGCCATTGCTGCCTATATTAGCAGGAAAATCTAAAGGTATAATAAAAATAACTCCCTCCAAAAATATATTAGCAATCCGGCTGCCATAGATGATTGCCATTGCCAGAAAAGCGCCTGATATAACCCTTACCGCTGAAGCCCAGCGATTAAATGAAACACCGGTCAAATATATCAAAAAAGCAGCCGGAGTGAGGGGAATAAAATTAATGATATTATTTATCGCTATGGCCAGGCCAACCTGGAGTCCCTCCATAGTGGCCTGGATCCCTCCAAAGTTTATGCCAGATATTAAGGTAACCCCTGTTAAAATGGCAAGAATCACTATAAGATATGTGGTCCAGAGGGACAACATCTTGGACAAAAGAAGGTGGCTGGCCTTCATGGGCACTCCCAGGAAAAGGGGTAGAGTCTGCTCCTTCCACTCCCGGTGCAAAATGTCAAAACTGTAAAACAAGTACCAGATAGGCATAAGGTGCAGAGGAATTATAGAAATAGCAAACGCCTGACTTGCTTCCCACCTGCCGGATAATAACGTTATTATCAAATAAAACCCCACAATAATAACCAGATGACCCGTAATAGAATCCCTTTCTCCATTTAATTCCTTTAGGTACATTTTTTTTATCATGCTCATGCCAGCTCCCTCCTGAAAATCTGGTCTAGAGAATAACCGTACTTCTCCCGCAGTTGATCCGGTTCTCCCTCCAAATATAACTCTCCTTCCTTGAGAAATATCACCCGGTTCAATAGCAACTCAATCTCGTCTACATTATGAGTAGTTATGACCATGGCATTTTCTCCCTTCTTGAAATCCATCAAAATCCCTTGTGTAATCATCTCCCGGGAGGCAGGGTCAATTCCCGACAGGGGCTCATCCAAAAGAACCACTTCCGCTCCCCAGCTCAGGGCCATAGCCAGTTTCAGCCTGGCTACCATACCCTTGGACAAACCGGATATGTACCTGTCCGGAGGTAATTTCATAAAATCCAGCATACTCCATGTTTTTTCTTCCTCAAAGAAAGGAAAAATATCTTTAAAAAAACTAACCACTTCTTTAACCTTCATCCAGGAATAGAGATGATTCTCCTCAGGAGAATAAGATACAAGCCTTTTGGTCTCCACCCCGGGCACCATGCCTTTAACATATACTGCTCCGGAAGTAGGCCTGCTCTGTCCCGCTGCCAGCCTCATAAAAGTAGATTTGCCACTACCGTTAGGCCCCAGCAGGCCCACCAGGGACCCCTTTTCTATCCAGATATTTAGATTATTAAGGGCCTTAACCCGCCCATACCTTTTAACCAGGTTTTCTGTCCTGATAATTTCTTCCATCTGCATCCTCCTCCTCTCCATCAACCAGTTTTTCCAGAAGCCTTATGCTTTCCCTGCCGCTCAGTCCCAGGGCCCGGGCTCCTTCAAGATATGCCCTGGCCCTATCTTCCCCCAGCTTTTCCCGCAGGGATAGAATCACATCCCCATCCTCCACCACAAACGTTCCCTGGCCCCGCCGGGTAAAAAGAAGCCCTTCCTCCTCAAGTTCCCGGTAAGCCCGCTGCGCCGTATTCGGGTTTACTTTCAACTGCAGGGCCAAATCCCTCAGGGAGGGCATTTTTTCCCCGGCACACAAATCTCCCCGGGCCACCATTTGACAGATCCTTTCTTTGATCTGAATATATATGGGCCTCTCATTACTAAAATTCATTTTACACCTCTTATGCAATGGATTTTAATAGTAAAAAATAGCTGCATTAGTGTATTAATTACATAATACACTAATGCAGCATATAAAGTCAACAACTTTTTCTTGTATTACTAACCAGTCCATAAATTTCATACATTGCCTTATGATATTGCCTTATGGCTTAATCCTATTAATCCTATTAATTCTTGAAGCACCATCTGATTGACAGGGCACCACTTTGCTAACTCCCTTACTTACTTGCTTGCTTATGGTAAGGGAATTAGAGTAAACCAGGTAAAAAGGTGGTAATCCCGGGGAACATGATGAGCAAAGCGATACAGGCAATTAAAGCCAGAAGGAAAGGCCAGATCCCCTTAAAAATAACCTCCAGGGGAACCTCTGGAGCCACCCCCTTAATAATGTATACATTCATGCCCACCGGTGGCGTAATAACCCCCATGGCCACCACCATGACAATAATCACCCCAAACCACAGGGGATCATAACCCAGAGTAGTAACGGCCACAGGATAAAAAATGGGAATGGTCAAAAGTATCAGGGCCAGGGCATCAATGAAAAAGCCCAGCACCAGATAAATTAATAATATTATGGCCATTACCGCTTCAGGGGGCAGGGGCAAACCACCGGCCCAGGTGGCCAGCTCAAAGGGTATCCGGCTCATGGCTATAAATCGACCAAAGATTACCGCCCCCGCTACCAGCAGCATTATCATGGCGGTAGTCCGGGTAGAATCCGTCAGGGCTTTCCTGAACTTCTCAAAATTCAAACTTCTCCCCAGGAGGGTGAGCACCAGAACACCAAAAGCTCCCACTGCTCCCGCTTCCGTGGGAGAGATCCAGCCGGCAAAAAGTCCCCCCAGAGACAGGGCAAATACCACCATTACCTCCCACAGGCCTCCCCTCAAGGCCTTAAACCTCTCCCCCCAGCTGGCTTTAGAGCCCGCAGGCCCTATAGAAGGATCCCGGCGGGCCAGAAAATAAATAGTAAGCATGTAGAAGGCCATCAGTAAAAAACCCGGAATAATTCCTGCCAAAAAGAGCTTTTCAATGGACTGCTCCGTAGAAATCCCATATATAATAAATATTACGCTGGGAGGAATTAGAACCCCCAGGGCTCCCCCGGCAGCCACACTGGCCGTAGATAGTAAAGGAGCATAGTGGTACTTTTTCATCTCCGGCAGGGCAATAGCTCCAATGGTAGCGGCAGTAGCTGTGTTGGACCCGCAAACTGCCCCGAAAAGGGCACAGGTAGCCTGGGTAGCAATAGCCAGGCCCCCGGGCAGGTGTCCTATCAGCTTATAAACAAAAGCATACAGCCGTGTCCCGATCCCCGAGTGAAAAGCCAGAAAGCCCATCAAAACAAACATGGGTATCACACTCAAGGAGTAGGAAGAAAAAGTAGAATATATTTCCCTGGCTACCACCCGAAAAGCTGCCGAAGGGGATACCAGGTAACTCAAGCCCAGAAAACCCACCAGGGACATGGCGTAAGCAATAGGCATTTTAAGTATTAATAGTACAAAAAAAGCCACAATTCCTATTATACCTGTTTCTAAAGCGCTCATTCTTTTACGACCTTTCTAATGGATTCAATAAGTTTTAAAAGCACCACCAGGCTTAACACCAGAAATCCAAAGGCAACCACATAAATAAAGGGATAAAAGGGTGTCCTGGTGGTGGGAGACACTTCTCCGGTGATTACCATGCTCCCGGCGTAGTCAGCTATATGCCAGGTGGCTAAAGATAAAAAAACAAAGGAAATAATGCCCGTCAGGACGTCCACTATCCCCTGAACTTTGGCTGGAAACTTCTCCAGCAAAAAGCCCACAGCAATATGGAAATTCTGCAGGGCACAGTATGCTACGGACAGGCCCACAAACATGGCCGTAATAAAACCCACGTATTCATAAGTGCCTAAAATGGGGCTTTTAAAAATGGTCCTCAATATAACATTTAAAACCACCAGGAACATAACGGAAGCCATGAGCCAGCCGGCAGCCCTATCCAGATATGTGCTGAGTTTAACTGTAAAATGTTTGAAGTATTCCACTACCAACAATCCTCTCTTTCCTGACCCTCTATGATTATCCAAAACCTGTTGCCGGCGCAGGGCAAAAGGACATTAACAACGGGGGAAGAATGTAACCCTTCTTCCCCCGCTGCTCCAGGCACAGGCAACTCATAATTTTATCAATTTAAAAATGGTCATACACATTATTTCAATTCTGTCCATTCACATAAATCATTTGTCTAGCACTGGAGACATGCATTCCTATTAGCTTATATTCCCTGAAGATTCATTGGATAAATTAATCCTGCGGAAACTATTCATATATTTCGTTATACTTTTCGGAAAGCCTTCTTACCATATCCAGGGTCTCCTCCCCCGGCAGGCCTTTATCTTCCACTTCTCTGACAAAATCATTCAGAACAGGTTCAGCTGCCTCTTTCCAGCGTTCTTCTTCCTCAGGGGATAACTCAATAACTTCCTGTCCAGTTTCTTCTACAGCGTACTCTAAGGCTGCTTCATTCTGCTTGTCCCATAAGCCCATGGCTACTTCCTCAAAGTATCTTTCATTAACTTCAAGAATTTCTTCCTGGAGATTGGGAGGAATAGAGTCCCAGGTTTCCAGATTCATGGTAACAAAAAACAAAGTGTTGTATAGAAAAGGTGTAAAGGTAATATAATCCGTCACTTCGGCATGGCGCCAGCCCAGCAGCACCTCCAGGGGTGAAAGATTACCTTCCACTATTCCCCTGGATAAAGATTCATAGGTTTCGGACTGGGGTTGAGCTACTGGAGTTGCCCCCAAAACATCCAGGGTTTTGGCACTGAGTCCGGTAGCTCGAATTTCCATACCCTGCAAATCCTCCAGGGTTCGCACAGGTTCTTTAGTAAACAAGTCACCCGGGCCAGTAGCCAGTACCATCATAAGCTTGGTGTCCTGAATTTCCTGGGGATCCAGTTCCTTGATCCCCTCCCAGGCTACCTTGCTGGCTACTTTGGAATTATTATAAACGATAACCGGAAGCTCAAAGGCTTCCAGCAAGGGAAAACGGCCCCGGGTATAGGCAAAAACAGAAAGCCCTATATCAGCAAGCCCGGTTACCACTCCATCATATATCTCTGCTCCCCCCAGGAGTGTTTCTCCAGGATAACTGGTAATCCCGATTTGCCCATCAGTAGCCTCCTGGATTTCCCGGGCCCAACCCTGGACCAGTTCTGTTTCCGCTGGATGGGATGCAGGGAAAAAGTGGGCCAGGTCCAAGTTCAGCTCAACCCTCTCCCCCTCCCCTGCGGGTTCTCCCGGGCTTTCAGGTGAACAGCCTGTAACAGTTATCAATAAAGCCGTAATTAGTAGCAAGCTGATACACCAGGTAAGACTTTTACTTTTCCTCATAATATGCCTCCTCCTTTAAAATATAAGTATGTAAAATATTTGAAATATAAATAAAGATGAATAATTCACTAATACTTTTTCAACTAATTTTCCGAAAATCCTCTTATTTTAGACTAAAATTCGACTAAAATTTTAAGTTTCGGCAAACAAGCTTTTCAGGTAAGTTCTTATGTCTTCTATCAACAGGTGAATCATCTCTTCCTGGTAACCTGCTTTTCCTGCAGCCTCCATCTGTTCCTTTAGAGGGGAAAGCCCGGGCACGGTGATTCCCTTTAACTTATTGAGACGGGAATCAGGGAGGGATATACTGGAAATGCAGTCTTCATATTCTTCCACCCCATAGCGCCACAATCTCACAGCTTTGGGGTAGCGGTATAAAAGCCGCTGGGCCATCTGCAGGCCCTCCGGGTCAAAATCACCAGAGTAATAAATAACATTATCGTTTTTGACCAAAAGGTCCAGGAGTAAAAAAGCAGCCAGTTTAAATTGACCATGGGTGCATACCAGGGGAGGTAAGCAAGTATCCTGAAACTCATCCAGCAATTGAGAAAATACACCTGAATTTTCCACCACAAAGACAGCCTTTTCCCCTTCTAAACATTCCTTTCCTTTCTTTCCTTCCCTCCTGCCCTGGCCTTCTCCTGGATTTGTGCCCTCTCCAAAACCTTCCCCTTTCCTTTTATTGTTTTTCTCTTCCCCCTTCCCTCCTTCCCTTCTATTCCTTTCCTCCATAACCTGGAGATATACCGCCGGTTCCAGGCTGTTTATCCCAACAATCTCCCTCAAGGGCACATTTAAAACCATGCTTTCTTCCCAGGCTCCCTCCCACATTTTTAAAGGAGACCTATTTCCTCTATCATCTTCCCTCTCTCTTTCTATTTTACTTACCCCTTCACTTACACTTACACTTTCACTTTCACTTTTACTTTTACTTTCACTTTTGCCTTTTCTTTTGCCTTCCCTTTGAACCTTGCCTTCCCTCTGGATTTTTCTCTCCCTTTCTCCCTGGACTTCCCTTCTTTCTCTGTAAGCCAGAAGGCCGGCACAGGTTACAAAGTTGAGAAGGTCGTCCCGGACCAGGCCAAAGGAGCCCAAAAGCTCTGTAACTTCTTCCGCTGATAAGGATGTCCCTGCTTTTCCCATTTCAACCGCTCTTTCTCTTCCTGCGCCCCCTTTTTCCTCCTCTCCCTGCCCGTGGGAAAGGGAGGAAATAAACTGCAAAGCGCCCACCAGGAATCTGCCCTGCTCCCTGTGCAGGTCAAACCCGTGGGGATCCCCTGTAACCCTGCTGGCAAAGACCGGCAGGCGTTCATAGCCTTCTTCCCGCCGGGATAATACATCTACCGCCTTTAGCACATTCTCCAGCTGCTCCCGCAGCAAGTAAGAATTTTCATCATACCCGGAATGTATCCCCCTGGTCCCTGCACCTTTATCCATTACATGGTTTATCCACTGCCGACAGTATGCATTACTATGTTTTTGGTGCAGATCCTGGAAAAAAGACTCTTTTTTTAAGTTATAGCTATTCCTTTCTTCAGCCCTGCTTACAATATCTTCCCCCTGGTAACCGGATAAAAGTTCCTTTAAGTCGATACCGGCAAACCTGGTTTTGCCCAGGGCCTTTTGGAAAGCTGCCATGGATATAAGGACTGAATTCTGGCTCCGGTAATCCTTTCCCATAATACCCGAGAGGGCTTCCTGTTCCTCCCGGGTCAAGTTATTCAGCTTAACAGAACCTCCTACTCTTCCCAGCCGGTAATAATTGTGGATAAATTGTTTCATGACCCTTGTAAA
>CAYYWR010000068.1:0-7334 GCA_964474145.1 uncultured Syntrophomonadaceae bacterium | reverse complement strand
TGCCATGGTGAGGGTTACTTTTCCCCGAAAGGCCGACAGGAATATAGGGCAAACCGTCTCCATGTCTTAGCGTCCTGCGGGCTCACTGAATATTTACTTTTATTTTTTCGGGCAAAGAAATGTAATTTTTAATAAGATAAATTAATATTTTTTAAATGGAAGGGGAAATCTTAATAATAGAAATTTCCTGAAAAAGGCATAATAAGCTAGAGGTGTTATTTTTGAGAGCAAAGAAAAAAAATGTAAGCTTGAGATCTCTTATGATTGGCTTTACAGGGGGAGTGGTTGTATTTTTACTTTTTTTTACCTTAGCTTTGAGCTACATTTCTCAAGAAGGCGTAGTAGTATATATAAACAGTGAAGAGGTGGCCAGTACCGTGCAAAAGCAGGTAACAGCCTTTACCAATCAACAGATTCCCTACTATATGGGTGAGGCAAAAAATGAAGTTCCGGGAATTGTGGAAAAACAGCTGGAGGGCCAGTTCACCACAGGTAAACTGGAGATCGCCGGGGTATCCTTTAAGCTTCCTGAAGAGTTTATTTCTAACCTGGAGCATATGTTAAAAGATAATATAGAATCAGGGATATATAATATTATTAATAATATAGACAATGAGGAGCTCTCCAGGGATTTGGGAAATTATTCTTATGAGATTGTGAAAAAGACTTTAGAAGAGGAGTATAAGGGGAAGAGTTTTACGGTAAAGCCTTTGGAGTGGTTCAGTATACAGGTTACAATCGATATAGAAGATGGCATGGATGGCATCTAAATTTATTGCTAAAAAATATGAATTGTGATATACTACAAAAGATGTAAAAACACACGCTTTATGGATTCTCAGGAGAGGTGTCGCCTTTTAATAAGGCGATTTTCTGAGAAAATGAAAAAAGCGGAGGTAAAAACCAGGGAGGAGGTGCAAAATTGGGTGTAGTTTCTATGAAGCAATTACTTGAAGCCGGTGTTCACTTTGGCCATCAAACCCGAAGATGGAATCCTAAAATGAAAAATTATATCTTTACTGAACGTAACGGTATTTATATCATTGATTTGCAAAGAACAGTAAAGAGAATTGACGAAGCTTATAATTATTTTAAAGATATAGCTTTCCGGGGAGAAAAGGTTCTTTTTGTAGGGACAAAAAAGCAGGCCCAGGAATCGGTTCAAAAGGAAGCCGAGAGATGTGGCATGTTTTATGTTAATCAGAGATGGCTGGGAGGCATGCTTACCAACTTCCAAACCATTCGCAAGAGAATAGACCGATTGTACGAACTGGAAAAGATGGAAGAGGATGGATTATTTGAAGTCCTTCCCAAAAAAGAAGTCACACGGCTCAATCACGAAAAAGAAAAATTAGAGCGTTTTCTTGGTGGAATCAAACATATGAAAAAGCTTCCTGCTGCTGTATATATTATAGATCCCCGAAAGGAAAGAATAGCCGTAGCGGAAGCAAGAAAACTGGGGATTCCTATAGTAGCTATTGTGGACACTAATTGCGATCCTGATGAGATTGATCTTGTTATTCCCGGTAATGATGATGCCATTAGAGCTGTTAAGCTTATAACCAGCAAACTTGCAGATTCTGTTTTAGAAGGTAAGCAGGGAATGCAGATGGAAGATGATGAAGCTGATAAAGTAGATGAAGCAGATGAAGTAATAGAAGAAGGTGAAGAAGGCAAGGAAGATAAAGAAGATAAAGAAGACATTAAAACAAATGAAACTAATGAAGACACGGAAGCCAGAGAAGACACTGAAGCAAAGATTGAGGTTACAGAATAAAATAATAGCTATATGAGTAAGGGTAGGTTAGCGCTTACCCTTGCTTTTTTCCCCAAACAAATTATATATTATTATTTAGGAGGTATAAGTTAATGGTAAAAGCTGCTCTAGTCAAGGAGCTTAGAGAGAAAACAGGAGCAGGAATGATGGATTGCAAAAAAGCCCTGATAGAGGCAGAAGGTGATCTGGAAAAAGCTACTACTATACTCAGGGAAAAAGGATTATCATCAGCGGCAAAAAAATCCGGGCGAATAACATCTGAAGGGTTAGTAGATGCTTACATTCATATGGGCGGCAAAATTGGGGTTCTTATAGAGGTTAACTGCGAAACAGATTTTGTGGCCAAAAATGAAGAATTCAAGAGTTTTGTTCGGGATTTATGTATGCAGATTGCTGCTGCTAATCCACAGTATATTTCCCGGGAGGAAGTGCCAGAAGAAGTAGTTCATAAAGAAAGTGAAATATTTAAAAACCAGGCCTTAGCTGAAGGTAAACCTGAAAAGATTGTGGACAAAATTATTGAAGGAAAGATGGATAAGTATTATCAAGAAGTATGCCTGTTAGAACAGGAGTTTATAAGAGATACCGACTTTAAAATTATGGATTTACTTAAAGAAATGATTGCAAAATTAGGTGAAAACATTACAGTGAGGCGCTTTGCCCGGTTTGTTATGGGAGAAGGATTGGAAAAAAAGGAAAATGACCTTGTGAAAGATGTAGAGGCCATGACCGGCAAAGAATAACATTTCAAAAAGCACACTTGTGCTTTTTTTCTTAAATAATATTTGAGTTTAAACAAGGGTTTTTTATGAAAATGTAGAATATTTCAAAGGACAGACTGGAGGTAATAATGGATGGGGACACCCAAATTCAAGAGAGTTATTTTAAAACTTAGTGGCGAAGCTTTAGCAGGAAAAACTGGATTTGGAATTGACCCTGAAGTTCTCCTCTGTATTGCAGAACAACTAAAGGATATACAGAAGATAGATGTACAGGTAACTGTAGTTGTAGGAGGAGGCAACATATGGAGGGGTGCTCCTGCAGGTGCCCGGGGAATGGACAGAGCTACAGCTGACTATATGGGGATGCTGGCAACAGTTATTAACGCCCTGGCACTTCAAGATGCCCTGGAACAGAATGCTATTGATACCAGAGTCCAGACGGCTATAGAAATGCGCCAGGTGGCAGAGCCTTATATCAGACGCAGGGCTATCAGGCACCTGGAAAAGGGCAGGGTAGTAATTTTTGCTGGTGGCACCGGTAATCCCTACTTTTCTACTGATACAGCAGCAGCTTTAAGGGCGGCGGAAATTGAAGCTGGAGCTATTTTGCTGGCCAAGGGTAAGGTAGATGGTGTATATGATGATGATCCTGTAATCAACCCTGCAGCCAGTAAGTTTACGGAACTTACTTATATGGAAGTTTTAAATAAGGGGTTAGGGGTCATGGACTCTACAGCTGCTTCTCTGTGTATGGATAACAATATCCCCTTGATTGTATTTCAGTTAAAGTCAGACAATATTTTTAAGGCTATAATGGGTGAAAAAATCGGTACTTATATAAGCTAAGGAGGGAATCACAAAAATGACCGATGAAGTGTTCAGTAAAGCAGAAGATAGTATGAGCAAAACTGTGGATGTTTTAAAAAGGGACTTTAGCTATATAAGGGCAGGCCGGGCCGCGCCCTCGATATTAGACAAGATTATGGTAGATTATTACGGAACTGCAACTCCATTAAATCAGCTGGCAACCATAAGTGCTCCAGAGCCCAGGCTTTTAATGGTACAGCCCTGGGATAAAACTATCATGGGAGACGTAGAAAAGGCCATCTTAAAATCTGACCTGGGATTGACCCCCAATAATGATGGCAATGTTATCCGCCTTCCCATACCTCAGCTCACAGAAGAAAGAAGAAAAGAGCTGGTGAAAATGATTAAAAATAAGGCGGAAGAAGGACGGGTGGCTGTGCGCAATGTCCGCAGGGAAGCTAATGATCAGCTGAAAAAAATGGAAAAAAATAGTGACATAACCCAGGATGATTTAAAGCGCATGCAGGAAGAGGTTCAAAAGCTTACGGACAAATACATTGAAAGTATTGATAAAGTTGTTGAAAATAAAGAAAATGAAATAATGGAAGTATAATTAACATTGGCTCAAATTTGTCGCAGTGTTCTACCGCTGAAAAAGGCAGAGGGCCAGCAGCCTTTTCAGCAGCTACATCAGAAGTTCAGCAGTTACAAATTATTATCAGTTAATGCATATATATAAGGCCAGTGTTAGAGCCGGGCAACTGGATTTGGCCGTGTGAACCATAAACAGGATGCTGCAAATATATAAGATCAATGTTATAGCAGGGAAACTTGTAGGCAATTATCTTATTAGCAATGCAGGCCCCCTCAGAAAGAGGGGGTTTGTTTATAAGGAGGCGGGAGAATGGACCTGGAGGGTAAAGAAAAGCAATTATTGGAATTAATAGATGAAAAAAAAACACCTTATCATGTTGCTATTATAATGGATGGAAACGGACGCTGGGCCAGGAAAAAGGGACTGCCCAGGATTGCCGGGCACAGGGCAGGAATTGATTCATTAAGGGAAACCATACGAATTGCCAGAAATATAGGAGTTAAAATATTAACTGTGTATGCTTTTTCCACTGAGAACTGGAAGAGGCCCAAGGCGGAAGTAAAGTTTTTAATGATGCTCCCTGAGGAATACCTGCAAAAAGAAATAGAAGAGCTCTGTGCTAATAACGTGAAAATAATGCTTTTAGGAGAAATAAAGGATCTCCCGGAAAATACAAGAAAGGCCCTGGAAGCCGCCATGAAAAGAACTAAAGGAAACGATGGCATGGTTGTCAATTTTGCCATTAATTACGGGGGCAGGGGAGATATTGTAAGGGCAGTAAAAAGAATTTCCCGACTGCTGCTCCATGGTGATATAAAAGAAGATGAGATTGATGAAAACAAAATCTCCCGATACCTGTACACGGAAGGATGCCCTGATCCTGACTTATTGATCAGGCCCAGCGGGGAGTTGAGGATTAGCAACTTTCTCCTGTGGCAGATAGCATATACCGAGATGTGGTTTACCGATATTTACTGGCCTGATTTCAAAAAAGTTAATTTTTTGCAGGCTGTATACGATTTCCAGCAGCGTAACCGAAAGTTTGGAGGGATAAAGGGCTAAAGTGTTAAAGAAACGGATATTAAGTGGTATTATAGGAATACCTCTGGCGCTATTGATTATATATATGGGAGGAATAACTTACACTATAGCTATTCTAGTTTTGGCCTTGCTGGGACTGGAGGAGTATTACAGGCTTTCCTTGAGGGGAAATTATGTGTTCCCCAGAAACATGTCTTTTATAATGGCTTTTCTATATTTTGTTATGATATATTCAGGTTTTCCTTATGTTTTGGAATTATTTTTAGTTCTTATATTTTTTCCTCTTTGTTTTTATTATGTTTTTACCCATGAATTTAAACTTCGGGATTTAATTTTTACCTCCTGGGGCATGATATACATCATCTGGCTTTTCGGTTTTCTTATTACCCTTAGAGGATTAAGCCTGG
Organism: uncultured Syntrophomonadaceae bacterium; assembly: GCA_964474145.1. Classification (GTDB taxonomy): domain Bacteria; phylum Bacillota; class Dethiobacteria; order SKNC01; family SKNC01; genus PWHX01. Next base: position 1,985 of record CAYYWR010000068.1, on the reverse strand, counting down.
GCCTGGCTTATACGCTTTTACTCTTTATTGCCATCTGGCTTAATGATATAGCAGCCTTTTTTGTAGGCAGTTATTTGGGAAAAAATAAGCTTATTCCCCGGGTTAGTCCCAACAAAACTATAGAGGGGGCTGCTGGAGGATTGCTGGCGACTGTTTTAGTTGTCCTGTTATTTAGAGTCCATGTTAACCTTTCTTTTTCAGCGGCTTTCATCGCAGGGCTGTTGATCTCTATTTTTGGCCAGGCAGGAGATCTTCTTGAGTCTGCCTTAAAAAGAAGTTTCAGGGTAAAGGATTCGGGAGAGATTATTCCGGGTCATGGGGGAATTCTGGATCGTTTTGATAGTGTTTTGTTTGCCGCTCCTGTTTTATATTTTTATATAAAAATTGTGCTTTAAGTGTTGTAATTTTATGGTTTTAGGGGGAAAATATATGAAAAAGCATTTGCTTTTGCTTGGCTCCACCGGCTCTATAGGTCAGCAAACCCTATCTATTGTAAATAAATTTCCTGAAAGTTTTTCTATAGCCGGACTGGCTGCAGGCTCAAACATTAGTCTACTGGAAAAACAGGCCAGAATGTTCAAGCCGGATATGGTTGCTGTAGCAAATAAAGATCTGGTTTTGGAATTAGAAAAAAACCTGAAGGATACAAAGGTAAAGGTCCTGGGCGGAGAAGAAGGCCTTTTGGAAATGATTGGTACCTCCAGGACGGACTGGGTAGTAAATGCTCTGGTGGGTTTTAGCGGGCTAAGACCTACAGTTTTAGCCCTGGAGGAGGGCAAGAGTATTGCCCTGGCCAACAAAGAGACCCTGGTAGCCGGGGGAGATTTGATTATGAGTCTGGCTGAAAGGAAAGGACTGGATATTGTCCCTATTGATAGTGAGCATTCGGCAATATTTCAGTGTCTTCAAGGGGAAAAAGATGATAAAATTTACAAAATATTTTTGACAGCCTCCGGGGGTCCCTTTAGAGGGTATACCCAGGAGGGCCTTTCCCGGGTTAATCTAAAACAGGCTTTGAAGCATCCCAACTGGGTTATGGGTAAAAAAATTACTATAGATTCAGCAACTTTGATGAACAAGGGTCTGGAGGTTCTGGAAGCAAAGGCCCTCTTTGGTTTAGACCTGGAGCAAATTGAGGTGGTGATTCATCCTCAGAGCATTATTCATTCCATGGTAGAATTTATTGATGGCGCTGTTCTGGCTCAAATGGGAGAACCAGATATGGGAGTGCCCATACAGTACGCCCTGACTTACCCGGAGCGCTGGGAAAATGATTTTAAGAGATTAGACTGGAGGGAGATCAAAAGCTTAACCTTTGAACAGCCTGATACGGGAGTGTTTAAATGTTTAAAGCTTGCTTATGAAGCAGGAGAAGCAGGGGGAACCATGCCTGCGGTGATGAATGCAGCTAATGAAATAGCTGTGGAATTATTTTTAAAAGAACAGATTTCTTTTCTGGATATACCCTGTATAATAGAGGAAGCCATGCATAAACATAAAGTAACCCGGGATCCTTCCTTAGAAGACATAGTAAGGGTTGATTTGGAAATAAGGCAGCAGGCTTCTTATTTTAAGAGATTTTTTGGTAAGAACTGATTTAATTTAGTAAGGAGTTGATGTGGTTTGACCACTCTGGTAGCATCAATAATAATTTTTGGTTTATTGATTTTTTTCCATGAATTCGGACATTTTATCGTGGCTAAGAAGGTAGGTATTGGTGTTTTGGAGTTTGCCATTGGCTTTGGACCAAAGATCATTTCTTTTGAAAGGGATGGCACCAGGTATTCTCTACGAGCTTTGCCCCTGGGGGGCTTTTGCCGTTTAATGGGGGAAGACCCTGAGGAGGCAGAAAAAGAGGGTAGCTTCCAGGGGAAGCCCTTGTGGGACAGGGTTGCGGTTATTGTTGCAGGCCCTTTAATGAATTTTGTCCTGGCTGGTTTACTATTTTTTTTGATTTATTTCTTTATATTTGGTGTGCCTGTAAC
>CAYYWR010000067.1:0-7412 GCA_964474145.1 uncultured Syntrophomonadaceae bacterium | reverse complement strand
TTTTATTTTAATACCTGTCAAAGAACAAGAACAAAGATTGTAAATGATGCTAACTGGCTCACTAATTCGAGAGCACGTTGGCTCAAAAATTCATCAGCACGTGGCTCAGAAATTCATTGACATTCGGATGGTTTTGCCGGTTACTTTTGAATAGTTCTGGAATATTTATTGACAGTACTAATTTGATAATGTAAAATTAGAAATTAAGCATCCATATATTTAAATATGTAGATAAAATATTTTTAGAAGGAGGGACATATATGGCCGAAGAAAAAGATTATCAATTGGGTTTTTTCCACAAGTATTTGTCGGTCTGGGTAGTACTTTGCATCCTGGCTGGAATTGCTCTTGGAAGGATTGTTCCTGGGGTAGCCCAGTACTTGAGTGAAATACAGGTGGAGCAGGTGAATATCCCCATAGCTATTTTTCTTTTTGCCATGATGTATCCTATTATGCTGCAGATAGATTTTAGCGAAGTAGTGAATGCAGTAAAAGCTCCTAAAGCCGTAATAGTAACCTTAATAATTAACTGGGGCATCAAGCCTTTTACCATGTTTTTCTTTGCATGGCTTTTCTTCCGTGTTATTTGGGCACCATATCTGGATGCTGAGCTGGCGGGGGAATATATGGCCGGTATGATTTTACTGGGAATTGCCCCATGTACGGCCATGGTTCTGGTGTTCAGTAACCTGGCCAAGGGTTTTATGGGTCTTACCCTGGTTCTGGTAGCTATTAACTCTTTGACCATGCTGCTTCTTTATGCTCCCCTGGGGAACTACCTGCTGGGTGTTGCCGAAATGCCCATGCCTTTCATGACCATCTATTTCAGCGTGATGCTTTATGTAGGTGTTTCTCTGGTGGCTGGTTATATTACCCGTAAACATCTCATTAAAAAAAGAGGTATTGAATGGTACGAATCAGTATTTTTGAAGAAAATGGGCAATATTTCCATAGTAGCCCTGCTGGCTACCCTGGTTTACCTGTTTATGTTGCAGGGAGATGTTATCATTGAGAATCCTTTGTCTGTAGGTATGATTGCTATACCCCTGACCCTTCAGGTTATGGTGATATTTTTATTGGGTTATCTGGTTTCCAAAATTGTCGGGCTAACGTATGAAGAAGCAGCTCCTGCTTCCATGATTGGAGCCAGTAACCATTTTGAGGTAGCTATTGCTACGGCAGTGACCATTTTTGGTCTGGGTTCAGGAGCAGCCCTTTCCACGGTAGTGGGAGTTTTGATTGAAGTGCCGGTTATGCTCATACTGGTTTCTATCTGCCTCAGGACAGCCCGCTGGTTTCCCTCTATGTATTCCAGGAGAAAAGAGGCTTCTGGTAGTAGATAGTAAAAATATTTATCTGAAAAATAAAAGTAACTGTTCAGCTGCTGATTAGCCACTGAAAAGGCCTCTGCCCCTCTGCCCTTACAGCGGGCGAACATTGTGACCAGCTTGACCCATGGCCGACGAAGCAAGGGGCTGGAGCAGGCCAGCCTGAACGGGTAAAATGTAAGTGAGGTGTTCTAAACATTGGAAAATCTGTCTCCTTATTTTAAAGCCCTTGGAGAAATAACGCGTTTGAAGATTATAAATATTTTAACTAAAGGAGAAATGTGTGTCTGCCAGATTATGGATCACCTGCAGCTTTCTCAGCCTGCCGTTTCTCATCACATGAAAATATTAAAGCAGGCTGGACTTGTAGTTGATCGCAAGCAGGGTAAGTGGACCCATTATTGCCTTAACAAGAAAGCATTTGAAGAACTAAAAAATGAACTTCAGGATAAGATATTTTTACCGGTTAGCCAGTCCACAACTGACAGAGAAGCTCTTCCTATTGAAAAATGTTAAATTAAAGTAACTATTTAGCTGTTGATTAGCTGTTGAAAAGGCTTCTGCCCCTCTGCCATCCTATTTTCTGTTGTTTATACTTTGTATTTATGGAGTGATTAGAATGGTAAAGTGCGAAAATTGTGGATTTTTAACAGTAAGCGATGATAGTAGCAGGTGTTATTACTATGGAAAAAGTATAAGCCCGGAGGAGTTAAAGGAAGAAAGGTACTGTTCCATGTTTATTGATAAAATGATTGAAGGTGGCAAACCTGTATCTCCATACGGGCATTATATTCTTAAAATAAGCGAAATGCAGGATAAAAAATGACGGCTGGTATAAAAAAGACCCGTGAGGTCTGTATTTGTGTCAAAATCTTTTGAAATAATATGAACAGAGATTACAGCAGCAAAACAGTGCTAACCCGCAAAATAGTGCTAACCCGCATTTTTGCTCTTGACAATCATTTGTTCAGGTGATAATATATTTAAAACTTAAAAGACATTTTAAAGTAAGGATTTTAAAGTAAGCATTTTATTAAAGTAAGCAAGATTTGTAATATTGACAATCCAGTTAATAGTTGACTTAAAGACGTTGAAGGGGAGAGTAGGGACTTGCTGAGTTAAAGCGAGCCGGGGAAGGTGTAAGCCCGGCACAGAGGTTGGTTCTGAAGCGCACCCTGGAGTTTCAAGCTGAACCCTTGAAAGATATCTGAAAAGGTCAGTTTCTTTTTCAGGAAGTAGGCTTTGACGGAGCTTCCCCGTTAGCAGAAGGTTATAAAGGAAAGCCCTTGTATATTGCCTTGAGAGGTGTTAGGAGTATTTCCTTTATAATACCAAGAGGGTCTTGTAGAGACCAAAGAGGGTGGTACCGCGAGAGATAACCTTTCGTCCTTTACGGGCGAGGGGTTTTTTTTTAATTGGTAAAAGAATGATGATTTTGCTATAGTTTATAGAAAGAGATTAAAGCAGGTTTTTCCAAAGTATTTTTAATAAAATTTAATTTAGAGAGGTGATGGCATGGCTAAAGTTGGAATTATTGGAGCTACCGGGTACACGGGAATTGAGCTATTGCGCTTTATAAAACTTCATCCCCGGGCCAGGGTAACCCGCATAACATCCACCTCCCAGCAGGGAGAAGATATTAGCAAGGTTCACCCCCAGTTTCAAAAGATATATGATCTTGAGCTGGAAGAACTGGACATAGACAGTATAGCCGGGGAGGTAGACATTATTTTCTGTGCCCTGCCCCATGGGCTGGCCCTGGAAAAAGTCCCGGAAATTTTACAAAAAGGTAAAAGGGTCATAGATTTAAGTGCAGATTTTCGGCTCAAAGACCCGGGGGACTATTCCCTCTGGTACGATTTCAAGCATCCCCATGAAGAGTATTTACAGGAGAGCATTTACGGACTTCCGGAATTTTACCGGGAGAATATTAAAGGAGCCCGCCTGGTGGCTAATCCAGGGTGCTATCCTACCAGTATACTCCTGGCCCTGAAGCCTTTAATTGAGGAGAATCTTATCGATACTACATCCATTATTGTGGACAGCAAATCGGGTGTTTCCGGTGCCGGCAGGGCGGCCAGGATGCCTTTTCACTTTACGGAGTGCACGGAAAACTTTAAGGCTTACCGGGTAGCCGGACACCAGCACACAGCGGAAATAGAACAGGAATTAAAAAACCTGGCGGGGGAAGATGTGGTCATAACCTTTACCCCCCACCTGGTTCCCATGATCCGGGGGATACTTTCTACCCTTTATGCCAATATTAAAGAAGGAGTTGGGGAAAAACAGGTAAGAGAAGCTTTTTACAGAGCTTATGAAAAGGAAGAGTTTATCCGCTTGATTGAAGATCCTCTCCTTCCCGAAACCAAATTTGTTTATGGCACTAATTTTTGTGATATAGGATTCAGGGTAGACGGGAGGACCGGGAGGATTATCATAATATCAGCTATTGATAACCTGGTGAAGGGTGCGGCAGGACAGGCGGTGCAAAACATGAATGTCCTCTTTGATTGGCCGGAGAAAACCGGGCTAAACCAGCCTGTGGTATATCCATAATTATTATTATTATTATTACGTAGGAGGAGGAAAAGATGGGAGAAGTAATTTCAGGAGGCTTGACAGCTGTCCCGGGAATAGAGGCTGCAGGCGTTCACTGTGAAATAAAGAAGAACAAGAGGGATCTGGCATTAATATATTCTAAGGTTCCGGCAGTAGCGGCAGGGGTTTTTACCACAAACCTGATAAAAGCTGCCCCTGTTCTGGTTAGTGCCAGAAATGTAAAGGAAGAGGAAACCAGGGCCATAGTAGTTAACAGCGGTAATGCCAATGCCTGTTCAGGACAGCGGGGTTTAAACGATGCGGAGAGGATGGCTATTATTACGGCTCAGGCCCTGAGCCTGGAGCCGGAGCAGGTGCTGGTGGGCTCAACGGGGGTTATAGGCCAGTACCTACCCATGGACAAGGTGGAAAAAGGCATACTGAGGGCAGCCCGGGTTCTAAGCCGGGATGGAGGAAGCTATGCGGCGGAGGCTATTTTAACCACGGATACCATCAAAAAAGAGATTGCCTATACCTTTGAGCTTTCTGGTAAGAAAGTCACCATAGGAGCCATGGCCAAGGGCTCCGGTATGATTTGTCCCAATATGGCTACCATGCTGGCTTTTATTGCTACAGACGTAAGGATAGCCAAGCCCCTTCTGGAAAAAGCTATCCAGGAGTCTGCCGGGAAATCCTATAACCTGATAACGGTGGATGGCGATACCAGTACCAACGACATGGTAATAATACTGGCCAATGGAATGGCTCAAAATCCAAAAATAAGTGAGGAGGGGGAGGACTATAAGAAATTCCTGGAGGCTTTAAACTATGTGAACCGGCAGATGGCCAGCAATATTATCCGGGACGGAGAAGGCACTACCAAGTTAATTGAAGTAACCATAAAAGGAGTTACAGATTATGAAATGGGTAGGAAGCTTTCCATGGGCATACTAAACTCAAACCTGGTAAAAACTGCATTTTTTGGTGAAGATGCCAACTGGGGCAGAATTATTACGGCCATGGGATACTCCTGCCAGGACTTTGTTCCGGAAAAGGTGGACATATTTTTAGGAGACCTGCAGGTTATGAAAGACGGAGTAGGCCTTATCTTTGATGAGGAAAAGGCAAAGGAAATATTAAGGCATAAGAAAGTACCGGTACTGATTGACCTGAAACTGGGGACAGAGGAGATTACAGCCTGGGGTTCGGATCTCAGCTATCAGTATGTAACTATAAACAGCTCTTACCGGAGTTAAAACAATAAAAGAGAGGGTGAGAATCTTTGCAGGAGTTAATAGCCAAGGCGGAAATTTTAATTGAAGCCCTTCCTTATATAAGGACTTTTGCCGACAAAACTATTGTTATAAAATACGGCGGACAGGCCATGGTCAACAAGGACTTAAAGAAAAGAGTAATGATTGACATAATATTATTAAAGTATATCGGACTCAATCCTGTTGTTGTCCACGGTGGGGGAGCCGAAATCACCAGCCTTATGGAAAGGGTTGGCAAAAAAACAGAATTTGTTAACGGACTCAGGGTTACAGATAAGGAATCTATTGAACTGGTGGAAATGGTTCTGGTGGGTAAAATTAATAAGGAAATAGTAGGCCTGATCAACCAGTATGGAGGGAAAGCCGTAGGCTTAAGCGGAAAGGACAGCAACCTGATTATAGCCCAAAAGAGGGCACCAGAGAGCATGGTAATAGATGGCCAGGAAAAGATAGTTGACCTGGGCTTTGTTGGGGATGTAGTTAAAATAAACCCCGAAGTGGTCAACACTCTAAGTGGCCAGGGCTATATACCTGTAATTTCAAGTCTGGGGGTAGATCTTAATGGGGAAAGCCTGAATATTAATGCAGATAATGTGGCGGGAGAAATGGCTGCTGCTGTAAGCGCAGAAAAGTTAATGCTCCTCACCGACGTGGAAGGAATATTTGAAGACCCCGAAGATGAGTCTACTCATATTTCATCCCTGCCCAGGGAGCAGGCCCTGGATATGATAAAAAGAGGTAAAATCAGCCAGGGTATGATTCCTAAAGTTCAGTCCTGCTTGAAAGCCCTGGAACATGAAGTAAGGAGAACCCATATTGTTGACGGCAGAACCCCTCATTCACTCCTTCTGGAAATATTTACTGATGAGGGGATAGGTACCATGGTAACGGAATAAAGGAAGGATGTGGAAAAACCAGCATGTTATCGATTCAAGAGCAGGAAAGAGAGTATATTTTTAATACTTATGCCAGGGACCCGGAGACAAACCCTTACTTTGTAAAGGGCGAGGGCAGTTTTGTCTGGGATGAAAAGGGCAAAAAATATCTGGATATGGTAGCCGGGCTGGCGGTGAATACTTTAGGGCACTGCCCTCCAGGGGTAGTGGAGGCTTTAAGGGAGCAGTCTACAAAGCTATTCCACTGTTCAAACCTTTACTATACGGCTCCCCAGGTGGAGCTGGCCCGAACCCTGGTGGAGAATTCTATTGGAGATAAGGTGTTTTTTTGTAACAGCGGGGCTGAAGCCAACGAAGCTGCCATCAAGTTAGCCCGGAAATACATCAAGCTTTTTGTGGGGCAGGAGCGCCATGAGATAATTACCGCAGAGAACTCCTTTCACGGTCGAACTATGGCAACCATAACGGCAACGGGACAGCCCAAATATCATCAAGGCTTTGAGCCCATGGTTCCTGGATTTAAATATGCAAAGTTTAATGACCTGGAATCCTTTTCTTCCCTGGTGGGGGAGAAAACCTGTGCCATAATGGTTGAGCCTCTTCAGGGGGAAGGGGGCATACACGTGGGTTCGGAGGAATTTATAAAAGGCCTGCGGGATATCTGCCGCCAGCATAAAATCCTCCTGATTTTTGATGAAGTGCAGTGCGGGATGGGCAGGACGGGGAAACTCTTCGCTTATGAAGACTATGATGTAAAGCCGGATATAATTACCCTGGCCAAGGGACTGGGGGGCGGGGTTCCTATTGGAGCCATGATAGCTTCCCGGGAAGCAGCCCGGGGCTTTAATCCCGGAGATCATGCCTCCACCTTTGGGGGCAATCCCCTGGTCTGTGCAGCTTCCCTGGCTGTTCTGGAAACTCTTCTGGAAAAGGATTTCCTGAAGGATGTAAATGAATTAAGCAGCTATTTTTTAAAGAGTTTGTTCAAGCTAAAAGAAAAGTATCCCTTTATTAAAGAAATCAGAGGTAAAGGGTTTATGCTGGGAATAGAAGTTGACGCCGATGGCCTGGAAATGATGAAATCTTGCTACCGCAAAGGTCTGGTAATCAACTGCATTGGTGGAAAGGTGTTGAGATTCTTGCCTCCTCTTAATATTTCCCGGGAAGAACTGAATTTTGCCCTGGAAGTTCTGGAACAGGTCATGGCTGAAAAAAAATAAAGGGGGAGAAAATGGCCAAAAGAGAAGGTTTAAACAAAGTACTGGTTATAGGTTCAGGTCCTATAGTTATAGGTCAGGCTGCAGAGTTTGACTATGCCGGGACCCAGGCCTGCAAGGCTTTGCGGGAAGAGGGAATAGAAGTAGTCCTGGTAAACA
>CAYYWR010000066.1:0-7427 GCA_964474145.1 uncultured Syntrophomonadaceae bacterium | reverse complement strand
TAAATATTTCGTTGTGTTCCCCCTGCACTCTTACCATGAGAAGTGCTTGTAGTAAGTCATTTTCAAGTGTTTCTTCACTAAGGGGTTCATATTTTTTGATTTCTTTTTCCAAATCCTCTATAAAAACCATAAGATCATCTTCACTTATACCAAAATCATAAAAATCATCCAGAAACTCTTCGTGGTCACTCTTTAGCACATCAAAAGTTGACCTGAAGTTTCCTGCACTTGCAGGAGTAAAATGAAACAAAGTGCTCGCCATCAAAAAAAATGCCAACAACAAACTAGTAAATTTCTTCCTGTTTAAAAAAAACATTGCTTTTCCCTCTCTTCTTTTAAATTTTTCATTAAAACAACCTCACATTACTGCTAAACCACAGGGCGCTGGCGCTGAAAAAAAGGCTTATAAAGTAAATTACCAGTACTGCCTGCCAGTGGGACAGGCCCCTGTTCAAAAGCCGGTGATGGATATGCTTCTTGTCCGCCTCAAAGATTGGCTGACGCCTCCACTTTCTCCTGACAATGGCAAAGAAAGTGTCGCAGACCGGGACCGCCAGGATAATCAGGGGTATCAAAAGGGTTATTAAGGTAACCCCCTTCAGCAAACCAAATACAGCCAGGCAGGCAATGTTAAAGCCCAGGAACATACTGCCGGAATCCCCCAGAAAAATCCTGGCAGGATAGAAGTTGTAGCGGAGAAAGCCCATTATACATCCGGCCAGCAGCAGCGCCAGCAAAGAAACTACAACCTGCTGATTGATAAAGGCAATGTAAGAAAAGGTAAAAAGGGCAATGGCAGAAATGCCCGAAGCCAGTCCGTCCAGGCCATCAACCAGGTTAACGGCGTTGGTTATGCCCACCAGCCAGAATATGGTTATAGGCACACTTAAACCGCCCAAAAAAATCATGCCGTCAAAGGGGTTGCTGAGAAACTGAATCTGGATGCCAAACCCCATAACCACCAGGGCAGCAGCTACCTGTCCGGCCAATTTTTCTTTAGGAGATATTCCCCACACGTCATCGGCAATACCCAAAAGCAAAATGATGGTGCCCCCCAAAAGAAGTCCCGCCACCTGCCCGGACATTTCCACAAATAATAAAGTTGTGATAACAAAGCCCAGATATACGGCAAGCCCACCCAGACGGGGCATGGGCCCGTTATGTACTTTCCGCTGGTCAGGCATGTCTACAGCTCCTATCCTGTAGGCTGCTAGCCTGGACAGGGGGGTGGCAAAAAGAGTTATTAATAGCCCGACCATAAAAACTCCAAAATACTGGTGCATGTTATACCTCCTGATTATTCCTTAAATACCATAATAACAAACTTTCCTAAGGCTGCCAATCTAAAAATTCGAGAGGGCTCTTGAAATGACCTGTACAGCCACTCCAGCCCCATCTTACAAATTAGACGGGGAGCCCGGGAAAGCCTCCCCGCCAGCACATCAAAGCTGCCTCCCACTCCTACCGCCACGGGCACCCCTGATTCCCCCTGATATTGGTTTATCCACTTCTCCTGCTTGCCGGCTCCCAGTCCCACAAAGAGAATCTGTGGTTTTAACCCCTTTATATCCTCTACTATTTCCCTTTCTTCTTCTGCCGTAAAGTAACCGTGGCTTACACCCACTACCTTCAGCCCCGGGAACCTGTCCTGCAGCTTGTCCGCCGCTTCCCTGGCGACCCCGGGCTTTGCCCCCAAAAAATAAACTCCCAAGCCTTTTTCCGCTGCCAGGGCCAGCATACCTGTCATAAACTCGATGCCGGCAACCTTCTCCTTCAAGGGTTGGCCTTTAAGCCGGGAAGCCCAGACCAAACCAATGCCATCGGGTAGATTCAGAGCCGCCCCCCTCAACACCTCCCCCAGACAGGGGTCCTCCCTTGCCTGCACTATCATCTCCGGGTTGGGGGTAGTTATTATCCGGGGTTTCCCATCTTCAATTATTCTCATGGTTTCCTCCAGAGCTTCCTTCATATCCACGTTACTTATGGGAAAGCCTAAAACACTTACAGTAGAAGGCAACACGCTCACCAGCCTTAAGCCCTGATACAATTTAAATTAGTCAATATTGTAATCCTTTTAGTGTGACCAATTACTAATATCAATTTAAGCCTATTTTTGATAATCCATTTATTAACTCCATATACTCTAATATTAACTCCATATACTCTAAAATTAATTTATTCGCCAAAAACTAGCTTTTTCCTTCTTAAGAGCTAAAAAATGTCACTGCTAATATCTGTCACAAAAAAGATATTGAATAAATGGCAAACTGCCGGTATAATCTAGTTGAGTTACATATTCTTAAGTAGGGAGGGTTAAAATGTTAAAGTACTTTAATAAATCGACGCTGGCCGTCATTATTCTTGTGGCTGTCTTTTTTGCAGGTCTCTACGCAGGCAGTCTTCAGGCCTCGGAAACCCCTGTCTCCGGCAGCAAGGAGGACCCCCTGGTTACCCTGAGCTTTGTAGAAAAAAACTTTGTTCCTAAAAACCAGCTGGACAATTATGTCCCTGTGGACAAGCTGGAGGACTACGTGCTGAAAGAAGACCTGGAGGATTATACAACCGATCCATCCCAGCACTCCATCTTTACTGTAGTATCCCTGGAGCCCGGCCAATTTTTAGAAGGCAAACAGGGAACGGAAATTATTCTCCGGGCCGGTAACGCCTCCGTGGTGGCCAAAACCTTTGATGATGGAACTGTAAACGGACTGACCAACATAACTACAGGTGAAGACATGATTTCCGGTTCTGTGCCCATGAACCACCTGCTTTTTGTCCCCCGTTCCGACGGCAGAGGAGTCAAGGCAGAGAGCTACCATACTGATGTAATATTTATGGTAAAGGGAGAGTATACCATAAAATAGAGCAAGTTTCTTTTCCTTCCTGACAAATCAGGAAGGTTTTTTATTGAACTTATACAGCTGATAACGCCTCCCTGCTGTTAGACAGGCCTTCTTGCTATTAAACAGGAACTCCACCAAATTTTTAGAAATTTACTAATTTTTGCAGTTTCCAGGGAGCAGCGGCCTGTGTTATAATATCCTGAGATGTATAATACTGGTTCTTTTATATTTATTTTTCAGGCTTAGTTATATTTTTCGTTATGTGTTGTAACGATGTTCTAAAAAATACGTCTATTTATATAGTAGACTCAACATATATAATTTTGTTACGAAAAAGGGGTGAGAAAATGCTTTCATAAAAAAAACAATGAGCGTCTAAATGAGTAGCCTCAAGCAGGCTTTAGGCCTGTATTAAAAAGTAAAAGGAGAAGTGTCATGAGCAAAACAGGAAAAAAGTTACTTATAACCTTATTAATAGCGGCACTGCTTTTTAGTATAAATATACATCCAGGGCATCAGGAGGTTTTTGCTTCCTCCTCCATTGTCCTTAAAGACTATACCAACATAGCTTCCGGAGCAGTCTTAAAGGAATATTTTTGGGACAGCCAGCACGGGCCTGTGGAAATCCACGTGATTGAAGTTGACCTGGACAACCCCTATATAGAACTGGATACCATCCTGGGAAAAGGCAGGGTTACAGAAAGGTCCAACGTATCCGCCATGGCCCGGGATACTGGTGCTGTGGCTGCAGTAAACGGCGATTTTTACAATATGCGGGCGGAAGGAGCCCCCATCGGCCCCATGGTTATGAGCCAGCAGCTGGTATGCTCCCCCATCAAAAACAGCGGCCTCCTGGCCCTGGGCATAAGCAGCAGCAGGGAAGCTTACATCGAATCCTTTAATTTTACAGGAAAAGTAACCGCTCCCGGGGGTGTGGAATTCCCCCTCACCGGGTTAAACAAGACCTATTACCTCATGAACCCCGACAACAGCCACAGCCACAAGGACCGGCTCCACCTTTACAACGACCTCTGGGGGAAAGCTACCCGGGGAGAAGACGGCCTGACGGAGCCTACAGAGGTGCTGGTGGAAAAGGGGATAGTTATAGATATTTCTGAGGGTGAATATTTTGATTTTGCCGTTCCCCAGGGCAAAAAGATTCTGCGGGGACACGGAAAAGCAGCAGATTTCCTCCTGGAAAACCTGAGGCCCGGTGACCCCGTGGACCTCCAGTACGCCATGAGCCCCGACAGGGAATGGAACATGGTTATAGGAGGGCACAGCCTCCTGGTGGAAAAGGGGGAAACAGTTCCCTACACCAGAGACATATCCGCCCTGGAAGGACTGCGGGCCAGAACGGCCGCTGGAATATCCCGGGACCGGCAGACCCTTTACCTGGTAGGGGTAGAGGGCAGGACCTCCAGCAGCAAAGGCCTCCGATTGGGGGACCTGGCTGCATTCATGAAACATATAGGCAGCTGGAAAGCCCTGAATATGGACGGGGGCGGTTCAGCTACCATGGCTTCCCGGCCCCTGGGAGAATGGCAGGCCACCCGGGTGTATACCCCGGAACAGTTTAATGAAAGGCTGGTAGTAAATGCCCTGGGCATTTACTCCACTGCCCCAAAGGGAGAGCTGGAGGGCCTGATCCTCTCCGGCAGCGACCTGATCCTGGTAGGGGAAGAGGCCAGTTACCAGCTAAAAGCCTACGATGAATACTACAACCCGGTTGACCCCCGGGAACTCCCGGTAACCTGGCAGGCCACCAATAATGCCGGGGATATGGAAGAAAACGTCTTTACCGGTAAAACAGCGGGAACCGCCGAAATAAAAGCTCAATCCGGCAGCATCAGCGCTTCAATGCCCATAGAAGTAGCCGGTAAGGGAAACATTCAGAAACTGAGCCTGTCCACCCCCACAAAGGTGGTGGAAAAGGGCATGCAGTTACCCCTGACCTTGAAGCTAACCACCACCTCGGGGCGCACCAGGGAAATACCCTGGGACCTGGTGGACTGGCGCTTTGATAACCTGGAGGGCGAAGTATCCCCGGAGGGACTCCTTACCATTAAAGAAATGCCGCCCGGGGAAAAAGGACTGGTAATAGTAGATTATCAGGACTCCAGCGACTCCCTTGAGCTGGAAGCCATAAAAGAAAAGGAAATGTTCACCTTTGACACCCTGGATATCCTGGAGTTTGCCAGCTACCCGGGGGAAGTAAAGGGCGATTTAAGCTTAACTCCGGACCCCCTGGGGCCGGAGGATTCCAGGGTAACCCGCCTGGAATATGATTTTTCCAATGCCCGGGGACTGGCAGCCGCCTACCTTAAATTAAGGGAACACGGAATATTTGTCAACAGGGCTCAAGGCATGACCCTGGAGGTGTACGGCAACAAGGGTAACCAGAATATAAAGGTCCTGGTGGAGCACGACCAGGGAAAACCCCAGAGGGTTGACCTGGTAAGCCGCGTAGACTGGGAGGGCTGGCGCACCCTGGAGTTAGATTTTGAAGAAGCCGGACTTAAAGATGTCTGCTGCCTTCAGCGCATCTACGTTCTTTCCCATGAAGATGAAGAACTGGGCATACGGGACGACGTCAAGGGAGAATTGCTGTTTAAGAACCTTAACTTCAAGTATCCCCCGGACTGGCCCCCGGAAATAGACATTTCTTTAAACATAGGAAAAACCCAGATGTTGGTCAACCAAGAAAAAAGGGAAATGGACGTGGCACCTTTAATTAAAGATAGCAGAACCCTGGTACCTTTAAGATTTGTTTCTGAAGCCCTGGAGGCTGAGGTCCAGTGGGATAACGAGGAAAGAAAGGTCACGGTAATACAGGATATGCGAAAATACGAGTTTTGGGTGGGGGAAGATAAAATGAAGGTGAACGATAAGAAAATAAATATGGACGTGGCGCCCATTATAGTTGAAGACCGGACCATGATACCCGTCAGGTTCTTGGGGGAGGCCATGGAACTTCTGGTGGGATGGGAACAGGAAACCCGGCAGGTAACCCTGTCCACCAGGTAATACCATGCCCACCATAAACAGCTATATAAAAGGTGCTGCCCGGGACACCCTGTATTACACAATCTGTAAAGTAGTAGTAGGGTTAACGGGCTTCCTGTCTATAAAGCTCTATACCGCCCTGTTCACCCCCCACGAATATGGGGACTACACCCTGGTCAACACCACAGCCAACGTGCTGATAATGGTTTTTTTCGGCTGGTTGACCCATTCCGGGTTCAGGTTTGTAGAAGAGCACAGCCGCAGCCTGGAGGAGAAAAAACAGTTTTACTCCACCCTTTTTTTAAGCGCCGCTGCCATAACCCTGGGAAGCGCTGCGGCGGTTTTGCTGGTAGTTCCCTTAACGGGGCTGGAAATAAATATCCTTATCCTGGGGGGCATCTTTTTCCTGGCCACCCAGAGCAACTCCCTGCTGCTATTTAACCTGGTCAGGGCCTACAGGCTGAGCAAGATTTACTCAGTACTGATGGCCCTGCACGCCCTTTTAAAGCTGGGTTTTATTTATGTTCTGGCGAAATATGCCGGGATGGGTGTGGAAAGCATATTCTTCGGTGGAGCCATTCTGGACCTGGTGGTAATCGCTATCATGTCTTTAAAACTGGAGCTCCCCCGGTATATCAGCCTGAAACGTTTCTCCCGGGCCAACCTTTACAAGTTTTTTTCCTACGGCTCCCCCCTCATGGGCGTTTCCATAGCTACCTGGGTACTGTCCGCCTCGGACAAATATATCATCAAGATCTTCAGGACCTCGGTGGAGGTGGGCATCTACTCCATAAGCTACACCCTGGTGGCCGCAGGTTTTACCCTGCTCAACGCCTCCCTGATGCTGGGGATGTACCCGGTAATCCTGGAGACCTGGAGGAAAGAAGGCCGGGAAAGCACAGAAGAACTTATGGGCAAAATTGTCCGCTACTACCTCCTTATAGCCGTGCCCGCCTGCACCGGCTTGAGCCTCCTGGCCCGGCCGGTGTTGCAGGCGCTGTCCAGCCCCGAGTATCTGCCGGGGTTTGTGGTTATCCCCTGGGTAGCTGCCGGCCTGGTTTTTCTGGGTCTCACAGAGTACGTCACCAAAATATGGGAGCTGCACAAGAATACAGCCTTTATTTTATACCTGATGATTGCCGCCTCCCTTATCAATATAGCCTTAAATTTTTTCCTGGTACCCCTTTACGGTTTTCCGGCGGCCGCAGTAACCACTGCCGTGTCTTACTTATTCTACCTTTCATCAGCTTATGTCTTCTCCCGGAAAATGTTTACCTGGAGGATAGACATAAAATCCCTTTTGCGAATTGGACTGGCTGCATGTATAATGTCATTGATAATTATTATATTTGTAGATATAATGGTTATTGATGAGTTAAGGCTGATTTTGGCCATACTTCTGGGAATAGCCGTATATTTTACTACGCTCCTCCTTACAGGAGAAATAAGCGGGGAAGTAAACCAGCTGAAAGAATACAGGAAAAAGTGGGGACAGTGATGGCAAAATTACTGGATGATAGGGGCAGGCTCTGGGGGACTGTAAACATAATAGATGTTTTTTTCCTGCTTCTGGTGGTA
>CAYYWR010000065.1:0-7467 GCA_964474145.1 uncultured Syntrophomonadaceae bacterium | reverse complement strand
CTGTTCCTGGACCATGTGGTTGCTTATCACGTGCCCTGCACTTTTGTCCGGCTGGAAATGCAGCATAAAAAGGAAATCCTGCAGCATACCCTGCTCTTCAATCTGTTATCCCGGGAGTTTGAGCCGCCAGCCTGTCCCCGATGTGGAATGACCGCCCGCCAGCTGTTTCCTGATAACTGTGGTGGCCTGATCTGTTCCCGCCACAGCAAAAAATAGCAATGGTTATTTGCAGCTTTTACAAGGAACGGTTCTTTATTGATAATGTATGCCCCTGTTGATAATTTGTTTATATGTATATGATATATTAAAAGGATAGATACATTTGAGTTATAATCAAATTCCTGTATATATCATATTATCTTTGGTAATAAAACAGCATACATGAATAAAAATCGGCAAGGGCAGGTGTTATATATGTTTATTAGTGAAGACCTTACAGAAGTCTCTACTGAAAATAATCATAAAAATCATAAAAATCATAAAAATCATAATGATACTAATAGTGAATCCCTTTTAGGGGAAAAGGAACAGGCAAGTTCTCGGGGTATGGGCCTGCTGGCCATGGAAAAAGAAAAATTAAACTTGATTCCTCCCGATGATGAAGAGTGCTGGCCTAAAATCAAGCCAGGAAAAAATGTAGTGGTTAAAGTAAAAGGCCAGGAAATTAGGGATTATACTGTAGTAACAGATTTGTCTGAAGTAGAAATCAGGGCAGAAGAACAGCCGCCCCAGAGTAATTTTTATCTTAATTTTTCATCGGATCTATATTATTTCAGGGATGCAAAAATATATCCTATATGGAACAGAAAAAGGATCAAAAATTTCTTGATGGATAGCAGTGTTTTGCACATTTCTTCTAATGACGATATTGAGGTGTCATGGATATCTGCAAAATCCAAATATAAGGCAGTAACGGATGCTTTGAAAGAGGATGAGTGTTTTTTGATAAGATGGGTAGGGTAGAGATTACAGCAGCCTCCCAACTCTAAGCGAAGCGTAGGTGGAGGAAGAATTGCTTGTATGCGAACAGCGGTCCTGTTATAATAGGTTCACAGAATGTATCTGAATTTATCTGAATATGTCTGGAATGAGGAGGGAGGCAGTTGGGCAGTGAAGCCGTAATAGTTTGGGTAGTGCTGTTAACAGTTCTTGTTCTGGTGGCTCTGGGTCGTTTCCGCTTTGAGCTGGTTGCCCTGGGAGGGCTTCTCTTTTTAGGGATAATGGGGGTAGCTGAACCGGGAAGAATGTTTCTGGGTTTAGGGCACCCGGCCGTTATAACTATTGGTGCGGTTTTTATTATCAGCCAGGGGATTACCCACTCGGGACTGTTGTCAGGCCTGGGTCTGGCCATATCTGCCCGCACCCGTACCCAGCGCTCGGAAATACTCAGCCTATCTGCCATAACATCGGTGCTATCAGCTTTCATGAATAATGTAGGGGCTATAGGGCTTATTATGCCTACGGCCCTGCGCATGTCCCGGCGCTCAGGCCTCTCTAAGGGAGCTTATGGCCTGCCCCTGGCCTATGCTTCCGTACTGGGAGGGAGCTTCACCCTTATCGGCAGCGCTCCTAATATTATTGTTTCTACTTCCATGGCCGGGGCAACAGGGCAGGGTTTTCGCATGTTTGATTTTGCTCCCTTCGGGTTAATCATGGTTCTTTCTGGTCTGTTTTTATGGAATTTTTGCCGTTTCTGTGGCTTTACCCCGGGAACCGGTGAAGAAGAAGGCGCTAAAACATGCCAGGAGAAGAGGGGGGAGGGGGAGTTGCCCCCCTCCCTGGCACAGGAGTCAGGGCAGGAACTAAAGCAGGAGCTAGACCAGGAACCATCCCCGGTTCAACCGGGACTGTTCCTCACCTCCCGGCGCCGCCGCACCCTCTTTATAACAGTTTTCGCCATCGCTATTATATCTGCTGGCACCCTGAGCCCCGCCGTTGTTTTCGGGACGGCAGCCTTTCTTTTAATCCTCCTGGGAGTTTTAGAAGCGGACAAGGCCTATGAAAGCTTGAATCTTTCTATTTTGATATTCCTGGGGGCGATGCTGGGTATAGGCAGTACTCTGGAAGAGGTGGGGGGGTTGGACATGCTGGGTTCCTGGCTGCTGCCTTTTTGGGAAACTCTTCCCCGTTTTTTCCTGCTGGCCATTTTATTTTTCATTTCTTCATTGCTGTCCAATACTCTCAACAACTCTGCTTCTGCTGCGGTAATGGCTCCTGTAGCTCTGGCCCTGGGGAGTTCTGCTGCTCCAGAAGATATTCCGGCAATGATGATGGCGGTGGCCATGGGTGCCAACCTGGCGGTTATTTTACCTACCCACCAGGCAACCCTGATGGTTCTTGCCGGGGCACCTTTTCCCATTTCCACGTTTTTGAAGGGGGGGATAGTCATAACCCTGGTGGCAGGCACTGCTGCGGTGGCAGCCATTAATCTACTGTTGTAATATTTATTGTTGTGATGCAATTAAAACGGAGAGGAGGCGTTATTTTTGTTGGAATCTATCTACACAGGCATTTTTGTCCAGCCCTGGCCCTGGTGGCTGGGGGGAATAGCAATTGGAATTCTGGTGCCCCTGCTTTACTATTTTCTTAACACGCCCCTGGGGGTTTCAACGGGGTATGCCAGCTTTATCCGCCTGGTAGCAGGCAGGCCCCGCTTGCGCTGGTTCAGGCATAAGCGTTTTGATGAAAAGTGGGGCTGGCGCATCTTTTTCCTGGGAGGCATAATACTGGGCGCTTTTCTGGCGGCAAGGCTGGAGGGAAGGCCCCTTTTCACCTGGGAGATGGGTTTATTTACAGAAATGCTTTCCTGGCCCTGGATTCTTAATGCCCTTTATTTTCTGGTGGGAGGGACTCTGCTGGGCCTGGGAGCTCGTATAGCGGGAGCCTGCACCTCGGGACACAGCATCCACGGACTGGCTACCATGCAGCTTTCCAGCCTGGTGGCTACCCTGTGTTTCCTTTTAGGAGGAATTATTTTTTCCAATGTTATACTGGCAGTCTTTTTAGGAGGGGGGTAAGCATATGAATCGGAAACTATGGTTCCTGTTTTTCGGTATTTGTTTCGGCTTTGTTCTTAGCCGGGTGGGTGCTTCCGACTATAACTTGATTTATGGTATGTTTACTGGCGCTGAACTTAAGCTGGCCTGGGTGATTATCACCGCTATTGTGGTTGGGCACCTGGGAATGCGCCTGCTATCCTTTCGGGGCAATAGAACCAGGCAGGGGGATTCCATAACTGTGGATAAGAAGCCCCTGCGGTGGCAAAATGCTGCAGGAGGTTTGATTTTCGGTATAGGATGGGGCATTTCAGGAGCCTGCCCCGGGACTGCCCTGGCTCAGCTGGGGGAAGGTAAAATGCTGGCACTATTTACGGTGGCAGGGCTTGTTCTGGGCACATACCTTTTTGCCCTGTTAATGGAGAGATGGTTTGATCTGGAGTAGCAGCAGGCTGCCCGTAAGAGCTGTAAACGGGTAGAGAGGAGCGAGCAGCTGCGCAGTGGTGATGGCATGGTAGTAACTTTAAAGATATTAAGCAATATTAAGCATATAGCAGATAAAACATTAAGTATATTAGATATATTAGCATTTAAGTATATTTAAGGATATTAAGGTTACTTATGATATTAAGGTTACTTATGATATTAAGGTTACTTATGATATTAATGATATTAAAGGTATTAAGGATCTATATTAAGGATATTATCATTACTATAAAAGATAGGAGTGAAGATGAATGTTTTTTAAGCAGTTATTTATACCGGGCCTGTCCCACTGTTATTATGTGATTGGCGGGGTAAAGGAATGCCTGGTGGTAGATCCTCCCCGGGATATTCAGGGCTGCCTGGAGGCGGCCAGGGAGTTTGGGTTGCCCATAACCGGCATTATAGAGACCCACCTGCACGCTGATTTTATATCCGGGCATATGGACCTGGCCCAGGCTACTGGTGCCACCATTTATGCCGCCCAATCGGCCAATTGTGCCTATGAGCATACTGCTCTTATTGAAGGAGAGCCTGTAGAGCATGACACTTTTCGCATAGAGCTGGTGGATACCCCCGGGCATACTCCCGAAAGCGCCATATTTATTATAACCGACCTGGAGCGGGGGAAGGAACCCCTCCTGGTTTTTAGTGGTGATGTTTTGATGGTGGGAGATGTGGGGCGTCCTGATCTGTTCCCGGACCGAAAGGAGGAGCTGGCGGAGAAGTTATATCAGAGTCTGCGCAAATTGGAAAAGCTGGGGGATAATCTGGAGCTTTATCCTGCCCACGGCATGGGATCCCTCTGCGGGCGGGCCCTTTCCGCCAAGCTTTCCTCCACGGTGGGTACCGAGAAAAAGTATAACTACGCCTTTGCTACACATCCAGAGGAAAACTTTAAAAAGGAAATGCTGGAGGGCATGCCTGAGGCTCCGGATCACTTTGCCCGCTGCTCTGAGATCAATCGCCAGGGCCCCACGCTGGTTTCCCAGCTGGAGGATCCCCGGCCCATGGACGTTGAGAGTTTTCAAGAGAGTATTACCCAAGGTGCCCTGGTGCTGGATGTCCGGGATAGCCTGACCTTTAAATCAGCCTTTGTCCCCGGTTCCTACTGTGTCCCTGTAAAAAGCAATTTTTCCACTTTTGCCGGCTGGGTGCTTCCCCCGGATAAGGAGCTAATCCTGGTGGGAGATAATCCCGGTGAAATAGAGGAGGCGGTGGTTATGCTGCGCCGTGTAGGGCTGGACCGGACGGTGTGCTTTTTAGAGGGCGGTATAGACCAGTGGATTAACCAGGGAAGGGAAACTGCTGATATAAAGAATATGTCTGTGCACGGAATGAGGGAAAGCCTGAAGAAGGGGGACACTCTTTTTGTAGATACCCGCTTGAAAAGTGAATGGGAAGAAGGGCATATAGAAGGCACGGTCCACGGACCTACACCAGATTTGCGACATCTCTTTGCAGACCAGCCTGCTGACCGGCCTATAGCGGTTTTTTGCAACACTTCCAATCGCTCTATACTGGGGGCCAGCCTGCTAAAGCGGCGGGGTTTTAATAATGTAATCCATGTGGCCGGAGGATTCACCGGCTGGAAGAATGCCGGTTATCCCCTGGAGGGAGAGGAATAAGCGTAAAGCAAAATAGCAATGTCCCGGGGGGTTTTTCAGAGGTAACAACAGAAATAAGCGGTAAATTGCGAGTAAAGAGATTACAGCGGTATAATAAAAAAAGGAGGTGGATTAGCGTTTACCGGGGGACTTTTAACGGCTGGCCCGGAGAAAAGCGCTACATCATAATGAATTATCAAATACTTGGTTCGGTTATGCCCATGCTGGAGGTGAAGCTTCAGCAAAATGAGAGATTATATGCTCAGTCTGGAGCCATGCAGTGGATGGATGGAAATATTAAGATGGATACGGAAATGAAGGGGGGCTTTTTGGGGGCAATCAAGCGGAGTTTCAGTGGTGAAGATATGTTTGTCCAGTACTTTACAGGTTTGCGGGATAACGCAACTGTTGCCTTCGGGCATACCTTTCCCGGGAACATAATCCCCTTTGATATTTCTAAGGGCACTATTCTGTGCCAGAGAAGGGCTTTCCTGTGCGCCTTTGAATCAGTTGATTATGATATAACCTTCCAGAGGCGTTTTGGAGCAGGCTTTTTTGGCGGTGAAGGTTTTATTTTGCAAAAATTATCTGGTCAGGGGTTGGCCTTTATAGAGCTGGACGGGGAGTGCGTAGAAAAGGAGCTGGGAGCCGGGGAGATGATAAAGGTTGAAACTGGTTCCGTGGGTGCCTTTGAAGAAGGTGTTGATTTTAATATTGAGATGGTAAAAGGGTTTAAAAACATGTTTCTGGGCGGTGAAGGTTTATTCCTGACTACCCTGACCGGCCCGGGGAAAGTCTGGCTGCAGACCATGCCCATTCAGAGTATGACAGGGGAGATGTTCCACTACTTTCCCAGCAGTAAGAAGAATTAGCAGCACAAAAACCTTGCCAATTCATCACCCCCTTAAAGAAGTGGGCGACTTCTTGGCAATTAATCTTTGAAACAGTTAAATGAATTGCCAATCGCTGGAAAAGGCTTTCTAAGAGATTACAGCAGAAGCAGCTTCACTGTCACAATAGTATGATGTATTGTATTTATGAAGGAGTTGATGGCAATGCGGATAACGCTAAATTTAGCTGATGAGCTTGTTAAAGAAGTGGAAGGTTTGTATGGTAGCGGAAACCGTTCAAAAGCAATTGAAAAAGCCCTTGCAGAGGCAGTCCGCTTTAAGAAGCTAAGAGCTTTTATGGATCTTAAAGGTTGTGTGTCCCTGGATGAGGAAGCCGTGCAAAAAATCAGGGAAGCGGAGTTAGCTGAGCATGAAAATAATCGTCTATCTGGATTCATTGCTGGCTTTAAATCCTAAAAAAACGCCACGAAGGATCAGTGCCTGGTGGTGTCCGGTGGGAGCTAAACAAAAAGGAGGCAGGGTTAGCAGCAACCCCTCCTTTTTTTATGTGTTTTGTTTTAATGTAGCACTTCAAAAGAGCTGCTCTGCCTGTTAAGCATATGTCATTGGCCTGTACCTCTATTGACTTTGCAGCCAAGTAATGGCAAAATAAGAGTTATGAAAGTAAATTTATCCAGGGGTGGTGGTATGGTGGAGGGATGGCTTTTAATATCTGAATTAGCTGAAGAGTTGAACATACCGGAGAATACGGTGAGGCGATATGCAGGTTTGTTTAAGGATTTTATGCCCTGTAAAAAAACAGGTCGCGCAACCAGATATGCCCCGGAGGCTCTAGAAATATTGACAAGAATATCTGAACTTTATAACAAGGGGTTTGACACAGAAAGTGTACATAACACGCTGGAGAGTGAGGGGCTGACAAAGCAGGCAGAGGTTTCTGATGATGGTGATAATAAGGTGGGAGTAAGGCCCCAGGAGAAAACCCTGTCTCTTTTGGAGGAGATTTTGAGTTACAAAGATGAGTTCATGGAAATGCACAGGCAAAATCAAGAATTAATACAGGAACTGCACAGGCAGAATGAAAAAATAATTCGGCAGCTGGATACGCAAAACCAGCAATTCATACAGCGCCTGGAACAGGAAAATAGATCCAGGGTGAGGAATGAAAATGAGCTTTTTCGGAAAATAGAAGAAATACAAAAACAGTCAGAGAAGCAGGATCACATGACCTCCTTTATGGACTTAATAGACAGATTAAAGGGAATATTTCGTGGCAAATAATAATAACTGAATGTCACATAACATGACTTTAAGAAATGATAATAAAATATGATAACAAAATGTAGCAGGGTAACAAGGAATATCGTGGTTAAATATGGAATTATATATGGTAGAGTGATAGAGATTAAAGCAAAATGCTTAAAAATAGAATACAGCCACAGGAGGTGTAAAAGCAGCAGGGATAATATTAACTTCCCTGTTGTCTGTATGAGACGTTATTTTAGCAAAGAATTTAATAAATATGTTTAT
>CAYYWR010000064.1:0-7480 GCA_964474145.1 uncultured Syntrophomonadaceae bacterium | reverse complement strand
GAGGAAGAGGCAGAAAAGAAGAAATCCGGAAAAAAAGAAACGACAAATCAGGAAGCAAAGAAGATGGCAGATAAAGGTAAAGACAAGAAAAAGGGGGAGGAGAAATTGACAGGTAAGGAAATCAACATAGATGATTTTGCCAGAGTGGATCTCCGGGTAGCAGAAATCCTGGAAGCCCAAAAGATACAGGGCGCTGATAAACTGCTGAAAATAAAGGTGAGCCTGGGGGATAAACAAAGGCAAGTAGTTGCCGGCATAGCCCCCAGCTACAACCCGCAAGAGCTAACAGGCAAGAAGGTCCTCCTGGCAGCCAACCTGGCCCCGGTTAAGATCAGGGGAGTTGAGTCCCAGGGAATGCTCCTGGCTGCCGATGACGGCAAAGGCAATATAGTTTTGACAGGACTGGATGGGGATATTGCCCCGGGAAGCAGGGTGAGATAGATGACTTATCTGGCGGATTCCCATGCTCACCTGGTGGACAAAGCTTATAAAAAGGATGAAGGGGAAGTGGTGCAGAGGGCCTATGATAGCGGAGTAAGGCTAATAATTAATGTGGGTTATGACCTGAAAACTTCACTGGCTTCAGTAGATTTAGCCAAAGATTACGATTTCATATATACAGCCGCCGGCATACACCCCCATGATGCCAAAAATGCCCCTAACAATTATCAGGACAGGTTAAAAAAACTGGCCGGTAAAGATAAGGTGGTGGCCATAGGGGAAATGGGCCTTGATTACTACCGGGACATGTCCCCCCGGAAAGTTCAGCAGAAAGTATTCCGGGAGCAGTTAAAGGTGGCCCGGGAACTGAAACTTCCCATAATTATCCATGACCGGGAGGCCCACCAGGACGTCCTGGATATTGTAGAAGAAATGGAGGCAGGAGAGAACGGGGGAGTGTTTCACTGTTTTTCCGGAGACTGGACCATGGCCCAAAAATGTTTGGAACTGGGGTTTCATGTTTCCATCGCCGGCCCCGTAACCTTCAAGAACTCTAAAAATTTGCAGGAGGTGGCCCGAAAGCTTCCCCTGGATAAAATACTGGTGGAGACTGACTGCCCCTACCTCACCCCCGTTCCCTTCAGGGGAAAGAGAAACGAGCCGGCCTATGTAAAGTATACCGCGGAGAAGATAGCTGCTATCCGGGACATGAACTGGGAGGACCTGGCCATGGCTGCCTATGAGAACACTAAAAAAGTATTCAATATAGGTAAGGATAAATATGGATAAATTAGTATCCCCAAGAAAAACTGTAGAAATAATAAATAGATTCAACCTGAAATTGAGGAAAAAGTACGGGCAAAACTTTTTAATCGATGAGAATATATTATTAAAAATAATAGAGGCGGGGAATCTGACAGAAAAAGATAAGGTTCTGGAGGTAGGGCCGGGCATTGGCACCTTAACCCAGGCACTGTCTTCCAGGGCTGAAAAGGTGGCAGCCGTAGAGATTGACAGGAAGTTGATTCCTGTTCTCCAGGAAAACCTGGAGAACTGCACCAATGTCAGCATAGTGCACGGGGATATCCTTAAAATGAATCTTAAAAAAATGATGCTTGTCTGTCTGGGGGAGGGAAGCTGCAAGGTAATTTCCAACCTGCCCTATAATATCGCTACGCCCCTTATCTCTACCCTCATAAAAGAAAGGCAGCTTTTTGACCTGATGCTCTTTATGGTTCAAAGGGAGGTAGCTGAAAGGATTACCTCCTCTGCCGGGAAAAAAGATTACAGTGCGGTGTCCGTGCTGGTTCAAAATTATGCTGAGGCAGAGATACTTTTCAGGGTTTCCCCAAAGGTGTTCCTGCCTCCCCCGGAGGTAGAGTCGGCTGTAATAAAACTAAAGGTAAGGGAACAGCCTCTTTTCACTCCCAGAGATGAAGATTTGTTTTATAAGGTGGTAAAGGGTAGTTTTCGGCACCGGAGAAAATCCCTGGTAAACTCCCTGAAGTCAGCTCTTAATATGGATAAGGAAATGCTGACGGAGGTAATTATAAAGGCCGGGCTTGACACCTCCTGTCGGGGAGAAAGGTTGTCCATAGAGGAGTTTGCAAATTTGACGGATATAATCTATAATTATAGAGAATAAGTATTATTATTTCAATGTTTATGTGTGCAGGACATTCAGGAGGAGCTATGGAAAGGTGCAGATGATTAATGGATTTTATCAGCCCCACCAGGGGAA
Organism: uncultured Syntrophomonadaceae bacterium; assembly: GCA_964474145.1. Classification (GTDB taxonomy): domain Bacteria; phylum Bacillota; class Dethiobacteria; order SKNC01; family SKNC01; genus PWHX01. Next base: position 5,298 of record CAYYWR010000064.1, on the reverse strand, counting down.
GATTAACCTTTGAGGAAGCTTTTAGCGATCTGATAAAATATATAAATGAACAGCCGCAGGAGAAGTATAAGCTTATAATTGGCTCCGACTCCCAGATGCGGGAATCATCTATTTTTGTAACAGCTATTATTGTTCACCGGGTTGGCAAGGGAGCCAGGTATTTTTTCCGGAAACAAAAGCACCACTATATGGAAAGCTTACACCAGCGTATTTACTATGAAACATTTCTCAGCCTGGAGGTTGCCACCCGCCTGTCGGGAAAACTTGCTGAAAACGGTTACGGCCCCCTAAATGTAGAGGTTCACCTGGATGTAGGGGAGAAGGGGGAAACCAGGCATATAATCCGGGAGGTTGTGGGCATGGTTATTGGAAGCGGTTTTGATGCCCGCATCAAGCCTGATTCCTATGGCGCAACCAAGGTGGCGGATAAGTATACAAAGTAAAAAGAAAAACATCTCTATCCTTCAGAGATGTTTTTCTTTTTGTATATTCAATTTTTCCATATCCGGCAGGAAGTTAGCCAGCATATCCCACCTTCGTTCCCGGTGATATCCCACATATTCAAAGTTTTTGTAAACCCGGCTGCGGGGTCTCTGCTGATATACAGACAGAGCCTCCAGGCAATCGCCGGCGATGGTCCGGGTAATCATCTGGTTATGGTAATAGTTTTTTATGCTGGATCCCAGCAAACAGTGGGGTATCTCTACGCTTATGCCAATACTGAGGTTTTCCATATAGGCCAGGACCATTTCTACCGGAGGCACGGCCAGCTCTTCAAAGGGAACCCGGGTTAATAGTCTTCTGGAAACCATATGAGGGCCATGGGAAGGTATAGAAATACCAATTTTATCTAGCAGGCCAATTTCCCTGTTCAACAGCTGGCGGAAAAAAGTAATTTGCCGGGTTAAATAATTTTTTGCAGATATATTGGGGTAACAATTTGTCATACCCAAATCCAGATCTTTTTTGATTGTGTTCTGAATAAGACAGTGTAGTTCATTACTGATGTCACCCACCATGTCCCCGTCAACAAATAAAACATGATGGGCTCCATTAGAGTAAGCGTATTTTGCCCCCAACGCCCTGGGAACGTCTATTCCCAGACTGTCCCTGAAAAAAATTACTTCCAGATTGCCGGCTTTAATTTTTTTAATTTCTTGCAAAGTGTTATCTCTTGAGCCATTCAAAATTACCACAATGTTGTCTATTTTAAGATTCAGCAAATGGCGGAGAACTGCTCCTATTCTTTTTTCCTCGTTTTGAGCCGGCACAACAGCATATATCACATCCCTTCCTCCCTTCATTCTTCCCTGTTCATATTATATGGAGCACACCTTAATAGGTGAATAATTATAAATCCCAGGAGAACCTTTACTTTTCTTGTCCCATACTTGTATCTGTAGCGCTAAAGTAATGACATTTTCGTATAAATTGCATATATATAAGTAAGGAGGCGATTTTATGGCTTTGAGGATAGGGGATATTGTTACACGGCAATCTTATGGAGAAGACATCCTCTTTAGAGTTACAGATATTAAGGAAAAAGAAAAAATCGCCATTTTAAAAGGCCTTGATTTCAGGTTGATTGCAGATGCACCATTGAAGGATTTAAAAAAAGCTTCCCATAAGCAAGTTATTAAAAGGCAGGAGATATATAAAAATAAAACCAGGGATTGTATATCCAGAAAAATAAGGCAGAGGCATTCCAGTAAAAGTGGGGTGAGGGGCAACCCGGTAAGCAGGAGCGCATACTTTGAGATTCCCGGCAAAGTACTGCACCTGGATGGGGATAAAGAATACCTGGAGGAAAGTCTTGGTGTTTACAGTAAATTAGAAATGAATGTAAAGGGCTTTCATGTTCCGGAAAAAAAACAACCAGAGGTGCTGGGAAGGCTCCTGGAAAAGCATAATCCTGATATTCTGGTTCTCACAGGGCATGATGCCTTCCTGAAGGGAAAAAAAAATTTTCAGGACGTTAACAATTATCGCCACTCCAGATTTTTTTTACAGTCAGTAAAAATAGCCAGAAAATATGAGCCTAACAAGGACAGCCTGATTATATATGCTGGAGCCTGCCAGTCTCACTATGAAAGCTTAATTGCAGCGGGAGCCAATTATGCTGCTTCTCCCCAGAGGGTTTTCATACACAACCTGGATCCTGTTTTCATTACCGAAAAAGTAGCGTACACTTCTATTATTAAAAGTGTGGATATATCTGATGTAATAAATGATACTATTACCGGTATAGATGGCATAGGAGGCATCGAAACAAGGGGGACCTTTAGAGTTGGTCTGCCGGAATCACCTTATTAAATATGTCGAATGGGAAAATGACGAAAAATAAAACATACAATAAATTAAAGAGCGAAAAGTGCGAAAATTGTACGCTGTTTGACAAAGATAAACAAATATGATAATATAATAATGTTAAAAACTATTTTTGAGGGTGATGAAAATGGCGGCAAAAAATGCACTATCGCAAATTAGAAAGGATTTAGAGACTCACGTAGGGGAGAAAATACAGTTAAGAGCAAACAGGGGTCGCAGGAAGACTCTAGAGAAAACTGGTGTACTGGAAAACACGTATCCTTCTATTTTTGTTGTCCGCATTGATGAAACCAACTATAACCAGAGGCTGTCTTTTAGCTATGCTGACGTTCTTACAGAAACAGTTGAGCTTACGGTTTTTCATAAAAATGGTAACCAGCGTATTAGTGCAGCAGTAGCTGCAGAGTAGTTTTTGTTACAAGTTTTTGTTACAAGTTTTTGTTACAAAAAGAATCACCAAAGTGGTTCTTTTTTTTTGTACTTTTTTAAGTAAGAGCGCACTTTAACTCCACGCCTTAATATTATATTACTATGAAGTCCGATTATACTCAAGCTTTTTTTAAATTATATTAAGGGGAGTTAATTAATGTTTGATAATAAATTAAAGGCATATGGTTTGAGGTATTTATACTGTAGTAATGTAGTGGGGTTGGGATTTGGACGCAAAGAGGTAAAAGGGAAAAGGCAAAAAGATGAGGCTCTAGTTTATTTAGTAAGTAAAAAAATTCCCGAGGAAAGTCTGGCCTCTAAAGATATCCTTCCCAGGAGGATAGATGAAGTGGAAACTGATGTAATAGAGGTGGGAGATATCAAACTCCTTGACAGCCGTAAATCCAAAATGAGACCGGCCAGGCCGGGAACCAGTATGGCCCATCACAGGAGCACAGCGGGAACCTTCGGGGCTCTGGCAAGAAGTAATGAAACAGGAGAGATATTAATTCTATCTAACAACCATGTTCTGGCAAAAACAACCAACGGGAGTGACAACAGGGCTGCAATATATGACCCTGTTCTACAGCCCGGGCCTCATGATGGAGGGACCCAAAGGGATACAGTTGGTTATTTGTATAATTATGTGCCCCTTCACAGGGAATTAGATGTGCCAACCTGCAGCATAGCCAGAAGTGTTCAAGGTGCAGGAGATGTGTTATGTAAAGCCCTGGGAAGCAGTTACAGATTTCAAGTGCTTAAAGAAAGAAAAACAGAGAACCTGGTGGATGCTGCCCTGGCCAAGCCCGGGTCTCAAAACCTGGTAGAAGCAAAAATAATGGAGCTGGGGATGCCCCAGGGCACAGCTGTGGCAGACATGGATATGAAACTTTGCAAAAGTGGCCGGTCAACAGGTGTAACTACCGGTGTGATAAAGGTTCTGGAGGCAACAGTAAGGGTAGTTATAGATGAACAGAGCTCTATACTTTTAGGAGAACAAATAGTGTCTACCTCTATGGGACAGCCGGGGGATAGCGGAGCCCTGGTATTAAACGAAGATATGCAGGCGGTAGGACTGCTATGTGCAGGCTCAGACAGCGCAACCATTTCCAACAGCATTCAAAATGTTATGTATTTGCTGGACATAGAGCTTTTGTCCACCTGATTCATTATAAATATACCTGATATCTGCTGGAAGGACAGAGGGCCAGCGACCTTTTAAGGAGATACACCAAAAGCTAAAGAGTTACTTTTTATTTTATAAAGTAGTCATATGATAACTCCTGCAACAATAAGTATGAAAAGGAGGGATACCTCTTTAATAATGTTAATTGAAAAAGAAGGGAGGCTGAAATATGACGGACATGACGGAATTTATAGCTGATAATCTTGAAGTGGAACAGCTGGTGGGGGAAAATGCCGCTCAATTTTCCATGACCAGGGAGATAAACATTCCTGCAGCAGTAAAAAAGATATCTGGCGTTGAAAATGAAATAGAAGGCCTGGAAACAAAAATAGCCCAGGGTAGAGTTGTAGTAGAGGGAAGCCTTATTCAGAGAATCAGCTATATTGATGAACAGGGGGTCCAAAACGAACACGACTCCCGGGAAGAATTTGTTCACTTTGTTTCCCTTCCAGGACTGTTGCCTGATATGAAGGTTACAGTTTATCCAAGGATAGAGCTTGCAGACCTGGAAGAATTGGGAAGAGTCCACCACCAAACTCTTTATAACCAGACTACTGTCCTAGAAATATTTGCTATATGTTATGAAAGCATAAAAAAAGAAGTAGTTACAGAAATACCGGGAGCAGACAAGGGCAGGATAAATCTAGAGAAAATTAAAATTGATGACTTTATCGGGGCAGAAGGTGGCGTTACCACCTTATCTTCAGAATATAATTTAAATCAAGCAGCAGCCCGCATTAGTTCTGTAAACTGCAGCCTGGAAGACTTAAATTATGAAGTTTATAACGGCAAAGTGGACATCAAGGGAAGTATAGTGAAGCAGATTTTTTATGTAGAGGAAGAATCGGGTTCTAATGTAGAGGAAAGCGCAAAAGATAGTTTCAGTAAGACTTTAGAAATTCCAGGCACCAGGCCGGGAATGGAAGTAAAGGTCTATCCCCGCGTGGTAAAAATTGCTACCAGCATTGACCCCCAGGAAAGAAGCAAGATAAACCAAACTACTTACTTGAATATCTTTGCCCGGGTAAAAGACACTATAGAAATAGAGGTGGTAAGCAGTGTGGAGAATATGGAGACCTTTAAAGATATCCTGAGTCTTAGTGAAGGGGTAGGGGAAGCTTCTGATGATTTATCCCTGGTAAGTGAAGTAGAACTGGAGGAGCCAGCAGGTAGGGTTTTCAAACCACCGGAAACAAACCTGGCAGATGTAAGTGCTGTAGTTTCAGAGGATGCCATAAAAATTACCGGAACACTGGAAAGTAAGATTACCTACATCAATGATTTAACAGGAAATATTGAAGAGAGTGACTGTGAAGAGATTTTTGAACATAAGATGAGCATGTATGGTATTGAAG
>CAYYWR010000063.1:0-7532 GCA_964474145.1 uncultured Syntrophomonadaceae bacterium | reverse complement strand
AAAAAAATTTTGCCGTATACCGCAAATAAAAGTTTTTATAACTCCCGGAAACCAGGACCCGGCATTATCTGATTCTTTTTACCGTTCTTTTTCCTGGCCCCAGAATGTGCATATCTTTTTAAAGGAAACATGGGAATACGTAGATTTGCCGCAATTTAACTTGAGAGTTCATGGCCTGGGTTGGAACCAGTGGGAAATAAAAAGGCCCCTCTTGCGGGAGCTGAAAATTGATACCAGTGACAGAACAAATCTGGTCATGCTTCACGGAGATAGTTTTGGCCAGCTGGGGGAGTCCACCTGTTTACCTGTAAGCGAAAGCGACCTTCGCAGCTCCAGAGCCGATTACGTTGCCCTGGGACACAGGCATCAGGCCCATAGAATTCCGGCAAAAGGGAAAGTTATCGCCCATTATGCCGGCAGCCCTGAACCTTTGAACTTTGGGGAGCCTGGAGAACATGGAGTTCTAATAGGGGCTTTAAGTAAGACTGATGTTCATCTTAAATTTAAGGAAACTGCAAAAAGAAAGTTCATCCAAAAAAATATAAGGGTTAAGGGCAGTCACAGTATAGAAGAAATCTGCAGCAACATAAAAAAATCTGAGGATAAAGAAGAGAGAAGTAATAACATTTACTCCTTTAAACTAATTGGAGAATCTAATGAATCCGTGGGAGTTAACTCTGAATTGATAAAAGAAAAATTGATTAATGATTTTTTCTATCTGGAAATAAAGGATTGCACTATCCCTGATTACGACCTGGAGTCACTGATCAGGGAAAACCTGCATACCGCTATAGGAATTTTCACATTAAAGATGAAGGATGAAATAGACCGGGCCACTGGAAATGATGAGACAATATTAAGGAATTCTTTATATTATGGTTTAGATTCATTACTGGGTAAGGAGGTAAGCTTGAGGTGAAAATCAACAGGTTGCATTTAAAAAGCTTTGGTAAATTTAAAGATAAAGAAATACTTTTGAATGATGGTTTAAATGTTGTATATGGTCCTAATGAGGCGGGAAAGTCTACTATTCAAAAATTTATTGTAGGCATGTTTTTTGGATTCAAAAAACCCTTCAAGAGCCGTAGAGTTTTTACAGATGAAGTACAGGTTTTTCAACCCTGGGAGGAGGAAAATTTCCGGGGTATTCTGGAATATACACATCAGGGAAAATATTATCAGGTAGAAAGAGACTTTAAAAATGATGAAGTAGTTATCAGGGATGTTAATACCGGGAAAGACATAACGGGAACTTTTAAACAGCATAAGGGAACCAAAGAATATAATTTTGCTGAAAGCCATATGAATATTAATAAAAATGTATTTAACAATACTATTAGCATTAGCCAGGGGAAAAGTATTAGCGACCAGGAATTGTCCCAGGAAATAAGCTCCAAACTGACCAATTTGCGCCATTCAGGAAATGCAGAGATTTCAATAAGAAAAGCCTGTATGGATCTGGAAAAAGTCTTGAAGGAAAAGGTTGGGTCAGAAAAAGTCCATAAAAGCCCCCTGGGCATAGCAGGCAAGGAAGTCCAGGAACTGGAGGAGGAAAAGGTAAAAGTTGAAGGGGCTTTAAGTAAAATTCGTAAATTTGAAGCCCAGCTGGCTGAAATAAGGCCAGCAATACTGGAGAACCTGGATAAAAAAAGGAAAAAAGAGGAGGAAATCAAAAAGCTAAGCGGCTATCTTCAGGCAAAAAAATTAAAAAGCGTTAAAGAACAGGAGGAGAAGATAAATAAAATAAATGAAATTGTTTATCAGCTGGAAAAATACCGTTACTACCCTGTTCAACAGAAACAAAGAGTTGTGGAAATAAGGGAAGCTGTTAAAAACCTGGAAAGCAATTTAAAGGAAGTGCAGGAAAGCCTGAAAAAGCAAAAAGAGCTCAGGGTTCACCCCCAAAAATATGTAGAAAAGCACAGCTACTGCAAGAATCTGGACATGGAATCCACAGCCTCCATAAGCCGGGACTATGCCCTTTACAATTCTTTTCAGGAACAACTCATACAAAAGCAAAAGCTTTTAGAAACTACAGAAAAAAGTTTGCATGATATTTACAAGGAACTGGAAAAAGATTTTTGGAAAAACTGCAGGGAAAGAGACTTGTTTAAAGCAGAAAAACTTGAAGAAAGCATAAACTATCTTAAAAATTCAACCTTAAAAAATAAAATTGACATATTGGAGGAAAAGAAGGAAATATTTAAAGATGAATTAAAATCTTTAAAAAACGTATTACTGCTTTTACTTTCTCTAACAGGCACCATTTTAATACCCTCTTTTCTTTTCAATTCTTTCTTTGCCGTTTTACTGGTCCTGCCGGTGTTTTTGTCGATAAATTACTGGAAAGGCTGGGGACAGAAAAATAAGGATTTATTTGAGCTGGAAGAAGAGATTGAAATGCTTATAAATGAAGATTATGAAGAACAAAAAACAATTGAAAACTTAGAAAAAGAGCTTGCTGGCTTATTTAATAAAAATGGAGTAGAAACATCCAGAGATTTACGGGTAAAGATAAACCAGTATGGAGTAATGACTTCAGAAATGGAACGGCTGGAAAGAGAACATAAGCTTACAAGCAGGGAAATAAAAGACCTTACAAACAGGTACAGGGGGCTGGAAAAAGACATTACCGGTATGCTAAAAAGTGCTGCACTCTGGAAAGAAGGAGAAGAAGTTTCAGAGGAAAGAATCCATGAGTTTAAAAACAGGCTGAGCAACTACCAGAGCACCTCCAGCATGTTGAGCAATATTGATGAAAAGATATCAGAGCTGGAAGCTTCTAAAGAAAAGCTTGAAAGGGAAATATACGATTTAAAGGAAGAATCTGAGTTTATTTTTATCTCTGCCGGTGTAAAAAGCTTTGAAGAGTATTTTCACGGTTGTAAAAAGCACAGGGAAGTAGAAATTTTATTAGAACAAAGGCAGAAGTATGAAGAAGTGATGGAAGCAATACTTGAGGGCACGCCTCTTTATGAATTGAAAAAAATTGACCTGTCCATATTAGAGTCCCAGGAAATAACAGAGGACATAAATGAAGAATTGATTGGCAAAAAACAAAGGCATCTGGAAAAAATTAATGAAGAGTTATCTAAAGCAAAAAGCAGGCATTCAGAGCTGGAGAAAATAATAGAAACAACCTGTAATGGCTTCAGGCACCTTCCAGAAATAGAAGAGGAAATAGCTTTAAAGAAAGCAGAAAAGAAAAACTTGCAAAACCAGGGGACTTCTCTAAGGGCTGCCGTTAAAATGATAGAAATAGTGGCTAAAGACATACATAGAGACTTTGCACCCAAATTAAATCAAAAGGTTAGCGAACAAATAAGCAAGATTACCGGCAATCGCTATAAGCAGGTTAAAATCAGTAAAGACCTGGAGGTTACTGTTATGGTTCCGGAAACAGGAAAGCATGTAAATATCCATGACCTGAGCAGTGGCACTATAGATCAGTTTTACTTTTCAGCTAGAGTCATGATAGCTGACCTGGTTACGGGAGATAGCACTTTACCTCTTTTCCTGGATGACTGCTTTGTCCAGTATGATAAAAAAAGATTAAAGGAAGTTTTAAAGACACTGGCCGGCCTATCCAAAAACAGGCAGATAATTATGTTCACCTGCCATCCCCGGGAAATAGATATGTTAAAAGAAATAAAGGGCAAGTTTAATATGATTAACCTGGAAGAGCCCAAGCTTTTATTCCTGGATAGACTGGAGAAAAAAACTGAAAAGGTTAAATAAGCCGGGAGCCCCCGGTTTATTTTCCCCTTTTTTACGGCAATGCTAATTATTAGGAAATATTAATATAAAATGTGGATGATAATTACAATGAGGAGAAGGTTTTTTTAAAAAGTTCTAGAAAAATATATATATAATAATAATGTTGGGTTTGGGATAAAATCTTATCAAGAAAAGGTTTTTTCAAGAAAAGGTTTTTTTAAGTTATTACAAAATCTGGAGGGATTTAAATGAGGATAGGGGTTTTTACTGATAGTTTTCGTCCTTATAAAAGCGGGGTTGTGCGTTCTATAGAGAGTTTTTCCAATCAGTTGACAGCCATGGGCAATGATGTATTTGTATTTGGCCCCCACTATCCCAACTGTGAAAAAGAAGAAAGGGTTTTCCGGTTTATTTCCATTCCAGCTCCAACTCAGCCTGATTTTTCATTAGCCATTCCCTTTTCTTTAAAGTTGGGAAAAACTATTAAGAAACTGGATGTTGACATAATTCATGTGCAATCACCCTTTATGCTGGGACGCCTGGGGGTGAAATATGCCAGGAGATTTAAAGTGCCTCTGGTCTTCACCTACCACACATTGTATGACCAGTACGTTCACTATGTTCCCTTTGCCAGGTCTATTTCTAAAAAGTTTATACAAAAATTGGGTGCAGACTTTTGCAACCAGTGTGACCTTGTTATTGCTCCTACCGGCATAGTGGAAGACTATTTGAAAAAAGCTGGAGTTAAGGCACCGGTAATAAATATTCCTACTGGCATAGATATTGACGAATTTCAAAATATTGATCCCTGCTGGCTCAGGGATAATTATAAATACAGGGAGGAGGAAACCATACTGCTCCATGTGGGCCGTATGGGCAAAGAAAAAAATATTCCCTTCCTGTTAAAGGCTTTTAAGAAAATATTAAAGGAAGAGCCCGGGGCACGCCTGGTTATTGTGGGGGGTGGCCCGGAGGAGAAAAATCTGCACAGCCTGGCTAAAGAACTGGAAATCAGCAGTTATGTTCGTTTCACAGGCATGTTATCCCGGAAAGAAGTGATTAATGCTTATGCCGGGGCAGATATTTTCATGTTTACCTCTTTGACGGAAACCCAGGGCCTGGTGCTTTGTGAGGCAAAAGCTGCTGGTTTACCTGTGGTAGCAATAAAAGCTTTTGGTGCTTCAGAAATGGTTGAAAACAATGTAGACGGGTTTCTTACCGGATACACCCTGGAGGAATTTACCAATAAAGCACTGTTGCTTTTAGCAGATAAAGAGATGAGGGAAGAAATGAGCAGGAAAGCCAGGATAAATGCAGAGGAAATGTCCTCGTACAACCAAACCAAAAGGCTGCTGAAGGCATATGAAGGTCTTCTAAAAAAAGGAGAAGAAACATATGCCTAGAAGTTCAAGCCTGGAAGTGGGGTGAATATTCTTGAAACTTACTGTGCTGGGCAGGTATGGCCCCTTTCCCTCTGCCGGCGGAAATTGTTCAGGCTACCTTCTGGAGGGAGATAAAACCAGAGTATTAATTGACTGTGGCAACGGAACCTTTAGCCAGCTGCAAAAACATATAAACTACTGGGAGATAGATGCCATAATTTTATCTCACCTGCACATGGACCATATTTCAGATTGCTTTATTATTCGCTACGCCTTTCAGTCAGCTATGGCTCTGGGGAAAAGGGAAACACCTTTAGATATTTACACGGTAACCCAACCATATGACACTTATTCAATGCTGGGACATAAAGATATTGTCCGCACAAAGCCTGTAAACCCCTATGATAAAATTCAGATTGGAGAATTTGGTTTTAGTTTTTTCCCTACGGCACATTCAAAATTATGCTGTGCTATTAAGGCAGAGCTCCATAATAAAGTCCTGGTTTACTCTGCAGATACTGAGTACTTTCCGGAACTTGTAGACTTTGTCCGGGATTGTGACCTTTTCATATGTGAGGCCAGCTTTACTTCCCAGGACATATCTAATGACAGCAGTAATCATATGGCTTCCTTCCAGGCGGGACAAATAGCCAGGGAGGGGCAGGTAAAGAGGTTAAAATTAACCCACTTGCATCCGGATAAATCTGAAGAAACTCTTCTTTCTGAAGCAAAAGCAGAGTTTGAAGAGGTGGGACTGGTTAGGGAAGGTGAAGTAATAAAAATATAGTTTCTTAAACTCTAAACTTTTAGGAGGCGGGCATGGAACTAAAATGTTACTTCCATAACAAATTTATTCCTTTAGCTGAGGCAAGTGTTCCTGTTTCGGATAGGGCATTTCTCTATGGCGATGGGCTTTTTGAAACCCTTAGGGTTTATAAAGGATGCCCCTTTTATGGGAAGGAGCACCTGCTTCGCCTTCAGGAGGGGGCAGCAGCCCTGAGCTTAACCTGTAAGGGCAGCCTTGAAGAAATGGCAGCTATTCTAAAGGAAACTATCAGGATAAACAAAATAGAAGAAGGTTTCTTGAGGGTTACCCTCTCCCGGGGAACCGGGAAAAGGGGGCTTTATCCCGCCGGGTGCCATGAGCCTTTGCTGGTTGTAATGCCCTTTACTTCTATACCTTATAAGGAACAGGACTATGAGGAGGGCTTTAAAGGTATTATAGTTGAAAGCACCCGCCGCAACTCCTTTTCACCCTTCAGCCGACTAAAGTCCTTGAATTATCTTGATAATATAATTGCAAAAATGGAAACCCAGGATAAAGGTGCAGATGAAGGACTGCTCCTGAATATTTCTGGAGAATTAGCCTGTGGAACGGTAACCAATCTTTTTATGGTAAAGGGTAAAGAAATATATACTCCGGGATTAAGCAGCGGGGTATTAAAGGGGGTTACACGCCAGATAGTTTTAAGGCTGGCCCGGGATAATAACCATGCAGTAAAAGAAGAACCGTTTTTTATAAGGGATCTTACAGAAGCCCATGAGGCATTCCTGACCAACTCTTTACTGGAACTAATGCCCCTGATATCTATAGACAATCAGCCTGTAGGTAATGGAAAACCTGGAGAGATAACTAAAGGCCTGAGAAACAAATATTTAAACCATGTAGAGCGGTACTGTGAACAGCAGAAAATAGATTGAATTATGCTTCCCTTTGCTGGAGTCGCTCCCAAAGCTCGCCCATGGGCTGAACCGGGCCGTATCCTTTTCCAGCTTTATAGGAGTGTTTTATGGCCAGGGTAATAAATTCCTTGCTTTTTTGTACCGCCTCCATAAAATCGTATCCCCTGGTCATAAAGGCGGCCAGGGCTGCTGAAAAAGCACACCCTGTTCCATGGGTGTTTTTTGTATCAAAGCGGGGGCCTTCAAAAAAGTAAAACTCTTTTCCATCGTAAAGTGTATCTATAGCCTTATTTCTATCCTGAAGGTGACCGCCTTTAATAATCACGTGTTTAACGCCAAAGTTTTTAATTATCCTGGCTGCTTGAAATATATCCTCCCTTTGCTTTATATCCATACCTGCCATGGCTTCAGCCTCATCTAAATTTGGGGTTACCACCAGTGTCAGGGGAAGAAGGACTTCCTGTAAAGCCTGGACTGCCTCCCTTTGCAGTAGGGAATCTCCACTTTTAGCAACCATTACCGGGTCCACAATAAGTTTTTTTATACTGTGTTCTTTTATTTTTGCGGCAACAAGCTTAATGATTTCACTGTTGGCCAGCATGCCTGTTTTTGCAGCTTCAACCTGGAAATCCCTTAACACTGCATTTAGCTGTGATTCAATAAACTCCAGGGGGACTTCTAAAACCTCATTTACCCCCAGGCTGTTTTGAGCAGTTAAGGCGGTGATAACACTTGATCCATGGACATTGA
>CAYYWR010000062.1:0-7703 GCA_964474145.1 uncultured Syntrophomonadaceae bacterium | reverse complement strand
TTAACACCACCACCGGAGTTCTCCTGCTGATGTTCCTGCTGATGTTCCTGCTGATGTTCCTGCTGATTTTCCTGCTGATTTTCCTGGTCCTGGTGCCGGTTATCCTTAACGGCTTCATTTTCATTTAGCAATTCAAATATTGATTTATGGTATCTTTCCGGCCGACGGGTTAATGTGTCTAATACATTAAAAGCTTCAGGCTTATAATCCAGGCCAAAAATGGAGCCACCATTGTGAGGAGAAATATATATTCCCATTTCACTGTTATTCACTGCTATTTCATCATGGCCATCATACAAAATGTCTTCCTGCTCCACCTCCAGCCATTCTTCCCCGGGATAAAGCTGTTTCTCAGCTATAGACTGGGCTTTGATAAGGGACTTGTAAATAGCCGAGCGAAGAAAGTTCAGGTAAAGTCCGCCAAAAACCCCGTGCCAGTAGGCACAGTTGCACTGGCCTGCCCACAGATAATCCAGGGCCTGGCCCCTTATCTGAGGATCGGAAATACGATAAACCTTTTTTCTCACATAGAGCATCCTTTTATGCATCTGGTTGCTCTCCGGGTACCGGACCAGAAAATTCCGCCAAAAACCTCCCGACCATTCCATCATCTCCCGGTAGGACCCTGTAGGCAAATATATGGTTCCTTTAGAGGGGAAATTATCCATATACTGGCTGAAGTTAACCATGGAAAGCCACCCGGAGTTTTCCTTTAAGAGCTCAAAAAACCTCATAAGCCAGCCATCTTCATATACAGCCTTGAAAGTATCCGGCCAGCTGCCAAACTTTTCCCCGTCGTCAGCTAAAACCAGGACCCTTTCCCCCTCCGGGGTGGCCATTTTTTTCATATAGCTTATAGTTTCCTCCGGGTCCCTGAAGGGAATAAGGTAGCGGAGCTTTTCACTTATGGGAAATATTTTTAGCTTTTTCCCCTGCTCCTCAGTGACATAATAGCCCGTGGTGTCCTCCTGGGAAAAGCCTACTTTTTTAAAGTGGGCATCATCTACTATCACATATTCAATCCCTGCATCGGCTATGGCTTTAGTCAGGTTGGGCTCCCATATTCTCTCCGCCAGCCAGATGCCCCTTACTTCCGTTCCCAGGTGCAGCCGGACAAAATCACTCATCTTTTTTATCTGCCCTATTTTGTCCTCATCGGGAATAACCGGGAGAACAGGCTCGTAAAAACCGCCTCCCATTATCTCCACCTGACCCCGGCCCACCAGCTTTCTAAGTGAGTCCATAATTTCCGGCCTTTCCTTTAAAAACCACTCATATAGAATTCCCGTATAGTGAAGGGTGGTTTTTATTTCCGGATGCTGCAGCAGCTCATTTATAAATGGTTTATAGGCTTTTTCATAAGTCTCTTCAAAAACATGGGGGAAGTTTCCTACGGGCTGGTGGTTGTGAAGACTTAAAACAAAGTTAATTTTATCAGTCATTTTAAAAATCCTTTCATTAAAAAGTATTAGTCAATACTCCTGTTGTTACCTCTAATTAAAAACCTCTTAATAATTTAATAATGAAGCTTCTTAATTAAATGGCCTCTAATAAGCTTCGGCATAGGAAACAAAGGGCAGCTTGACAGTAGCCATATTGTTGTAAACCTGCTTGTAGCGCCTGGCTGCTAAATCCCAGTTAAAATTTTCTATAACATGGGGCCTGCCGTTTTGACGGATCATCTCTACAAGGTTTTCCTTTTCCCTGGACAGGAGGGCCATCTCCACAATGCCCCTGGCCAGAGCTTCCGAGTTACGGGGAGGCACCAGTTTTCCTGTGGCCTTTTCGCCGTACTCATCGATGCTAAAGAGGGTATCGTTTATTCCTCCTACCCGGGTGCCTATAGGGATACACCCCATACACATGGCCTCCAGCTGGACCAGGCCAAAGGGTTCAAAGTTAGAAGGAATCAGGCAGTAGTCCGCCGCTCCATAATATTCCCGGGTGGCACTCCGTCCCAAAAAGTCTATCACAGCTCGCATATTATTATTATAACACTTTTCCATCTCCCTGGCTTCATTTTCCAGGCATTCATCCCCAGAACCCACCATAATTATGCGAAGGTCATCCTTTACCTTCTCCGCGTCCCTGACCTTTTCCTTCATTATCAAGTCCAGGGCCATTAAAAGGTTATCGATACCCTTCTGCTGGGAGTCCAGGCGACCCACGTTAAAAAATAAGATGCCCTCCTCCAGGCCGTGCTTATTTAACAAGGCCTTTTTTCTCTCCTGGCGAGACAGGCTGGCATCTTTTAAATTGCTGGTGTTCCAGAATTCATGGTCCATTCCGTTCCAAACATAGGTAGTCTTACCATCAAAAGTGCCAAAGAAAGTTTTCCATTCCTCATTAAGATAAGTATAACTTACCGTTGTCAAGAAATCACAGTAATGGGCCCCAAAATTTTCTATATTAAAATACTCTCCCTCCAGATATTTGGGCTCAACCAGTTCCCCCAGATTGACCTCGTTTAGCTCCTTCACCGACATCCTCTCCCGGCAGAGGCGATGGATAGTTAAAATAAAAGGAATCTTAAAATATTTTTTAACCAGGGCCCCGGCAAATATACAGTGCCAGTCATTAATATGTATCACCTCTGGTTTCTTGTCTTCTTTCCTGAGGAGTACATTAAACAAGCCGGGGAGGGCCTTGGTAAAACTGACCATTTTTTTTATAAATATTTCCCGGGTATTATAAACCTGGGGATTATCCAGAATTTTATTGCTGAACAAAAACAACCGCACATTGTTTCTTTTGCCCTCATAAACGTCCACAGGCTGGGTTTCATCCCCCACAAATATTTCAAATTCACAGTACTTTTTAAAATCCATACCTGTTTGCCCATTAATTATCCCGTGGGAAGGCATGAAGACCATAACTTCAGCAGTTTGGGAAAGAGCCCTTGCCAGAGATGTTACCGCTTCAGAAAGCCCTCCTACCCTTACAGGAAAGTGCTCAAAGGTTGCTAGAGATACTGTCTTCATCAATTCACCTCCTGATGCTATTAATATCTAAAATAAATCTGCCTTAGCTTCCCCTGTCCAATAAAATTTATACTGATTGGACTTCTTTTGCATCTGCTGTAATCTCTTATCAGTCAATAGTAAAAAATAAAATAAAACCTGCAGGATTGGGCATAATACTAAGTGTGTTTTTCAAAATAAATAGAATTTTGCTGGAGGTGAAAAGCATTGTTACATGATTTGTCCAGAGAAAACTTGAACTGGGGATATGAACTACCCTCATACTACGGGGAAGATAAGCTTGTTTTGCTTTTACGGGACCCTTATTTTTTATTTGCTTACTGGGAAATAACCCGGGAGAAATTAAACTACTATGGAGATAAATTTTACCCCCTGGGATGGGAGGCGGGCATTCCCCTGCTGCGAGTTTACAGGTTCCCCAAAGGCCTGGAATCCCATGACCAGAGGGAAGCAATTTTTGATATTGAATTAAACTACCATGCTGACAAGTGGCATATTCCTGCAGGGGTACCCTGTAAGACTTACTACGTAGAACTGGGCAGAAAAATGCCTGGTGGGGAATTTATCCCTGTTATGAGGTCTAACTCCGTATCAACTCCCAGGGATTCTGTCAGTGACATTATAGACGAAGAGTGGCGCCTTTTTGATTTGCAGCAGAGAATATACCGCAGAATGGCCCTTTACCACTTGAGCTCTTATGATCTACAGCAAAAGGGTATTGCTCCAGAAGAAATAACTGACAAATGCCAGGATGAATATAATATGAAAATAATAACTTAACATTAAATTAATTTTTTAGAAAGATTTTTATTTTAGGAAAGGATGGTAAAATTGCCAAAAGGATATCTCTGCCTGGTGCTGCATGCCCACCTGCCCTATGTGCGGCACCCGGAACACGAATTTTCCCTGGAAGAAAAGTGGTTTTTTGAAGGCATAACAGAAACTTATCTGCCCCTCATAAAAGTTTTTTCTGGCCTGATCAGGGAGGGCATTGACTTCCGGTTGACCATGTCCCTGTCTCCTACCCTGGTTTCCATGCTCTCGGACGAATTCCTGCAGCAGCGCTATATAAGTCACCTGGAAAAGCTTCTGGAGCTGGCCGACAGGGAAGTCCACCGGACTAAAAATGACCCCACCTTCAACCCCCTGGCTAAAATGTACCAGGACCAGTTTTTGGAAAGCCATTATCTTTTTAAAGAAAAATACGGGGGAAATATTTTAACAGCCTTTAAGGAGTTCCAGGAGGCAGGAAAGCTGGAAATTATAACCTGTGCAGCAACCCATGGCTACTTCCCGCTAATAGGAGTGCAAAGGGAGTCTATTTACGCTCAAGCCGTGACAGCCGTTGACCTCCATACCAAAACTTTTGGAAAACCCCCCAGGGGTTTTTGGATACCCGAATGCGCCTACAACCCTGGTGACGAAGAAATTCTAAAGGACCTGGGTATTAAATACTTCTTTACCGATACCCATGGAATTACTTATGCTACTCCCAGGCCCAAGTACGGTGCTTATACCCCTATCCTCTGCCCCTCTGAAGTTGCTGTTTTTGGAAGGGATCCAGAGTCCACCAAACAGGTGTGGAGCAGGGACGAAGGCTACCCCGGAGATTTTTATTACCGGGACTTTTACCGGGATATCGGATTTGACCTGGACTTTGACTACGTAAAACCTTATATCCACCCGGACAGCATCCGAATTCACACCGGGTTCAAGTACTACCGCATTACCGGTAAATCAGATTACAAAAAGCCCTATGAGCCGGAGGTGGCCAGGGAAAAAGCAGCAGAACATGCCGGAAATTTTATGTTCAACCGGGAAAAACAAATTCAGTGGCTTTCTGGACTGGTAGATGACCGGCCCCCTGTTGTCGTCTCTCCCTATGACGCCGAACTTTTCGGCCACTGGTGGTATGAAGGCCCCCGGTGGCTGGATTACCTTTTAAGAAAAATAGACTGTGACCAGAATAGTATAAAAACTATTACTCCCAGCGAATACCTGGGACTAAATCACCAGCTGCAGGTTTGCACTCCCTGCGGTTCCAGCTGGGGTAATAAGGGATACCATGAAGTATGGCTAAACCGTACTAACGATTGGACCTACCGCCACCTCCACAAGGCAGCAGAGCGCATGAGGGAGATGGCCGACTGTTATCCCAGGGCTGAAGGAAACCTGAGAAAAGCGTTGAATCAAGCAGCCCGGGAACTTCTCCTGGCCCAGGCCAGCGACTGGCCCTTTATTATGAACGCCGACACCATGGTAACATACGCAGTTAACCGCTTTACTGACCATATTGCCCGATTTACCAGGCTTTATGAGGATATTATGGGAAGCAGAATTGACCCCTCCTGGGTAGACCGCCTGTACGCCGCAGACAATATCTTCCCGGACATTGACTACCGAATATTCAGAAGCCTCCAGGATACTACCCTGGTAGAAAAAGCTGAATTGGAAAAAGTTAAATAAAGTGCAAAGTTGACCAAAAGTGTAAACAAAGCAGCTGTCACAAGCTGGAAGGGCAGAGGGCTGAAGAGATACAATTAAATAATAAAAATAGGATTTATTAAGGGGGAAGCCTTTTTGCTTCCCCCTTAATCTATACTAATTCCTTTATAAACTATCAGTTTTTTAAATTTGACTTCTTTTTTATTTGCTTTCATCAGCCTTCTTTAGCCTTCTTTAGCCTTCTTTAGCCTTCTTTAGCCTTCTTTTTGTATATCCTTTATTTTTTCCAAATAGTGGTCAGTAAGGGATTCCGATATTTCTTCGTTATATCCTTCACTGTAAACCTGGTAATAGGGCTCATGGGGATCGGGTATTATTAAGGCCCAGCCCTGGGGATGGCGAACCTTGATACCATCAATTAACTCTACCTCTTTTCCCTGGTTTTCTTCAATTAACCTGCGCATAACTTTCCCTTTAGAGCCCCAGGAACACTCTATCTTTTTTTGCTTGAGGTGAAATTCAGGTATGTCCTCCAGGATTTGAGAAAGGCTTAAATTCTCCTGGCTCAAATACTGGATAATATATGCCAGGGCAGCTACAGCATCATACTGCAGCAGGAACTGTTCCACCAGGTCCTGCTTTTGAATTTCCTCCATCAGGAACCTGGGAGCAGTTTTAGTCCTGACTACTTTCCCGGAAAAACGTTCAGCAATTTTTTCAACTACACTGGAAACATTCACTGGAACTGCCACTATACCATCTCGATTCCGCTTAAAGAGAATGTAGGAAATCAGGGCAGTATAATAATCCCCCTTTACTATCCTTCCTGTATCATCTACCAGGATCAGCTCTTCTCCTGCCCTGTCTATCACTACTCCAAGGTTTGCCTCATGTTCCTTAACCACATCCCCTGCTTTAGCCAGTTTCTCCCTTATCTCCTGGCGGCCAGGAGGGGGACTATCTTCACTCGGGGTCTGGTAAAATATTACTTCTACGTTAAGGTCTTTCAAAGCAGGAGCAACTGCCTTATAAGCCAGGGGTTCGGCAAAGGCCAGGACTATCCGGTAGGCTGCTTCTCTCACGGTGTCCTTATTTATCTGTCCCAGGGTAATTTCCCTGTACTTTTCCAGGAAGCTGCCCCCCTGCTCTGCTACTCCTACTTTTTCAGCCTGAATTCTCTGATAGTCTTCCCTCTGATAGGCCTGCTCAATTTTTTTCTCCCAGTCCCTGGATATATTTAACCCTACTTCATCAAATATTTTTATATTAACCTTATCTTCCTCCCTGGAGGACCTGTGAATGTGCACCCCTCCGGCAGCTCCCATATCCTTTACAGCGGCCCGGGCCATAGGCACTAACAGGTTATCCATGACTGTAACTTTTGCTCCGGCAGCCAGCAATCCTGAGGTAAGGGCCTGTTTCAGCATGCGGGAAGCCCGCCAGTCATCAGAACTTACCATAACCAGGGGATCCTCCTCCAGCAGGGAACCAAAGGCGTTACCTGCCTGGACCGCAAGTTCCGGAGTTATTTCCAGGTTGGGAACTCCCTTGATACCATCCATGCCAAAAAGGTTTTTGCTTACCTTACGTCCCCAGATTACACTATCATGCACTATGGTACCGCTTTCAATGTGCTTGTGGGGCCAGATTTTCATTTCAGGTTTTATCCGGCTTCCTTCTTCTACTATACTTTCATCCCCTATAACAGAGCCTTCAAAGGCAGAGGCTCCGCTTCCCAGACGCACCTTGTTACAGATTACTGCCCCCCTGAGCTCTGCTTTTTTCCCGATATAGACGTTTTGCCACAGGATGCACTGTTTGACGGAGGACTCTTTTTCAATAATAGTTCCCGGGCCAAGGACTGCCGGCCCCATCACCTCTGATTCCGGGCCTATCATGCATCCGCTGCCTATCACCAGGGGACCTTCAATTTTTGCCTCCGGGGATATCTGCGTTTTTTCCCCAATCCATATATGTTCTTTCTCCTCTTCTTCTTCAATTTCTACCGCTACCCTACCTTCTAAAATATCATAATGGGCCTTCTGGTATTGTTCCAGGTTCCCAATATCACACCAGTATCCCTCTGCAATATACCCGTACAGAGGCATTTTTCTTTCCAGTATCATAGGAAATAAATTTTTACTGAAGTCAAATTTTACTCCTTCTGCAAATAACTCTAAAACATCAGGTTCTAATACATATATACCCGTGTTAACCGTATCACTAAAAACCTCCCCCCAGCTGGGTTTTTCTAAAAAGCGGGTAATTCTGCCATCT
>CAYYWR010000061.1:6040-7709 GCA_964474145.1 uncultured Syntrophomonadaceae bacterium | reverse complement strand
CGTGTAAAACCAGGGCCAGGTCAAGTATTTTGGCCTCCAGCGGGGTATACTGTCTATCTTTCCGCAGTATATATAAAATGTTTTCTGCTGTGGATAGTTCAGGCTTAGGGGGATGAATATAGAGGCTCTTATTGCCGTGGTAATGGCGATATGCCTGGTAACCATATACAGCCACTAAAGGCATCATGGCCAGCAACTGTAATGACTGTCGTAATACGTTAGGTAAAGAATTATCCTCAGAACAATCGTCATAGGCATGCATTGTTAATACACTTCGAGCCAGTGTATTCATCATATCCTGGCTTGGAGCTTTCATAATAATATCCCGGACGAAATTTGTGGGCAGAGTACGATAATTTTCTAATAATAATTTAAATTTATCAAGTTCTTCCTTACTGGGTAACTGGCCGAACATTAATAAGTAAGCTACTTCTTCAAACCCAAAGCGGTTTTCTTTAATAAAACCTTCTACTATATCCTCCACATCAATTCCCCTGTAATACAGTTTACCTTCACAAGGGTATTCTTTTTCATCAATAATTTTAGAGGAAATAATTTCAGAAATTTCTGTCAATCCTGCCCTTACACCTTTTCCGCTCAAGTCTCGAAGCCCTCTTTTTACATCATGCTGCTTGTAAAGAGCGGGATCAATTGTACTATTCTTTTGACACAATTCCGAAAGCTCTAGAATTTCTGGCGTTATTTGAGAACTGCTCATTAGTTTACTAACCACCTCCATAATTGAATATTAATTATACTTTTAAATTATAACACATTATACTTTTAAATTATAGCATAGCATGTTTCTCTTTTGCCATACGAAAAGTGATTTTTTTCACCGAGCAAATAAAATTTTTGCTGAATGAAATGGCGAAAGGATAGGGAAGAAAATTTTTTAGCAGGTATTTGCTAATTTTTGTAGAATTATGTCCTTGGTTGTAGAATTTAGCAGTAAATTTCCCGACGAATTGTGACGAATTATTATTCAACTGATTATATATGAAAGGAAACTGATTATGTTAAAACCAAAAGTAATAGCAGGGCTTTTATTAGTTCCGTGGATTATTTTTCTGATGCTTAATGTTTTTGGGATTTTACCCCTGGAACAGGGCACATTAAGTGAAGAAAAAGAGCTGGAAGAAGAAGAGGGATTCCTGGAAGGAGCGGAACTCCAGGCCGCACTGGAAAGGGCCCCTGCATACCTGGAGGATATTGTGCTCCTGGAATTTTTGTTGGAGAACTCCAGCAAGGAAGCAAGTGAGGAGCTTAAGCGCCTTGCGGGAGAAAAAAACGCTGTGGGATACATGGCAAACCTTGCCCTGGCAGAGAGATACAGTAACCTGGAGGAAAACCCTGATTATTATTATCACCGTGCCCTGGAACTTTATGATACCAGCAAAGTTCGTTTACAACTCGCTGCATGGCTGGCAGAAACAGGCGAAAAAGAAAAAGCCATAGAGCAGTATCTGTTACTGGTGCCAGACTGGGAGGCGATGTACCAGCTTACCCGGATGGAAACTGATATTATCCGGGTATCCCGGTCTCTAGTGGAGGGCAATCACTGGCAGGAAGCAGTCCGTTACATCGAAGATGTGCTGTCAGATATAGATAAAAACAATGACAACGATAACGGTAACTTTAACGATAACGATAATAGCAATGGCAATGG
>CAYYWR010000061.1:0-5940 GCA_964474145.1 uncultured Syntrophomonadaceae bacterium | reverse complement strand
ACAACGATAACGATAATGACAATGATAATGACAACGATAATGACAACGATAACGATAATGACAATGATAATGATAATGTTGAAATTGAAGGCAGTTTAGAAAATACAGATACAGATATAGACAAAGGCACAGGCACAAATACAGATACAGATACAGGTACAGACACAGATAAGGGGGAGGACCTGGCTGCCAGCACCCGCCTGGAACTTACCGGCATGCTGGGAAGGAGCTATGCTGAACTGGGGGAATATGCCACAGCTCTTCCCTACCTGGAGAAATCTTACCGGGAAGGCATCGCAGATTATAACTGGTGGTATGCCCGGGCACTGGAGGCTACTGGAGACATGGATGCTGCAGCTTCTATCTACAGGGAACTGGGTGAAAGGGGAGCTTACCGTCTGGGGTTAATATATCGGGATGGGGGTAAGGAGGAAAAAGCTGCACAGGCCCTCACCAGCAGTAGTAATCCTGCTGCCCGCTGGCAGGGTGCAAAGTTGTGGGAGGAACTGGGTGTGCTGGAGAAGGCCCTGAAAACATACAGGGAGCTGGCGCAGGGCCAAAGCAGGTACAAAGATGATGCAGCTTACAGGGCTTATATACTCAAAGAGCGGGAGGGCCTGAAGGGAACTGCAGAAATGCTGGAGATCCTTAAGGATTATCCCGTCTGGTCCATGCGGCTTACCGGGGAGCCGGAACTGGAAAAAAAAGATAGTCCTTCATACGAGACACCTGAGTTTCTCAAAGTTACGGAAGCTTTAATAGAAAATGATCAGAATGAAATAGCGGAAATAGAAATGGCAATAGGCCAGAACAGAGCTGGCCTGGAGGAAAAGCTGGCTCTGGGTGACTGGTATCTGGAGCAGGGGGACTATTTCAGGGCAACCCGCTGGGGAATCAGTTCTTTGGGGGAAGAAAAGACCTGTCATGGTTACCAGCTGGCCTACCAGCGCCCCTTTGAAGAGCATGTCCTGGCAGCAGCAGATAAATATGAGCTTGACTCCCATTTAATCTGGGCTGTCATGCGGGAGGAAAGCCACTTCCGACCCTATGCCGTATCCTGGGTAGGTGCCCGGGGATTGATGCAAGTTATGCCGGCAACAGGTCAGGATATTGCTCAGCAAAAAAATATGGACATTGAAGACAAAGACCTGACTGACCTGGAAATCAATATAGATTTTGGCGCCTATTATCTGCGGCAGATGTTGAATATGTTTGACGGTGATGTGGACAAGGCACTGGCCGCCTATAATGGTGGTTCCGGAAATGTGAGGCGCTGGAGCAGAAGCCCCCTGGGCACTACTGCTGAAGATTTCCCTACGGCTATTACCTTTGTGGAAACAAGGGAGTATATTGCTAAAGTGCTTAACTCATACCATACTTACAACTGGCTATACGACAATAACAATAATACTAACAATAACAGCGAATAATTTATAGTTAAACACATTACCGGGCTTTCCACTAAAGCATTTGGCCTGCTGCTGGATGTTTTTTTTATAATTATAAAACCATTCTTCCATGCTGGCTCCTCCCCGCATAAAATTATGAACTGGCTATTTAACAGTGAAATAAGCAGTTTTTCCACCTTAATAAGATTAAAAAGAAATGGTTTTGCCACACCTTATACTTTAGTTTATTCGCAACAGTAAAATAAATTGAATTGGATTTTAAATCTTAAAGAGGAAATCATTAATAAAATGTTGAAATATATAAAAAGCTTAAAGGCCTTAAAGCTAAATTAAACCCTAAATTAAATCATTCATTTATTCAATTATTCAGGCATAATTGATGAAAGATAGGTGGGAGATGGTGAATTGCTGAGGAAAAGAAACATCACAATATGCTTTTTGATTTTATTATTAATGCTGACAACAGTTTTATTTATTTCAGGCTGCGGGGAAGAAAAGGACGTTCCACCTGAGGAGGAGCAGGAAGAAGAAATAGAGGAGGAAGAGGAGGAAGAGGAAGAAGAAGAGGAGGAAGAAGAGGAAGAGGAGCAAGAAATAATAACAATTGAAAGAGTAATACCTGTAACAGTTATTATAAACAATCATCCTTCTGCCCGCCCCCAATCGGGGATGCAAGAAGCATCAATAGTGTATGAATTTTTAGTGGAGGGGATATATACTCGCTATATGGCAGTATATGATGCCCCTTATGAAGAAAATTTTTTGATTGGGCCGGTGCGAAGCTTAAGACCTTACTTTGGAGTTAAGGCCGCTGAGCATGGAGGTATAGTAGCCCACAGTGGTTACTCCAACAGGACGTTAGAGATGATTCGGGGCTTGGGGTTAAGCCAGATTGTTTCCAGCGAATATTTGTTCAGGGATTCCTCCCGCAGGGCACCCCACAATCTCTATACCGATATAGAAAAACTACACCAGGCAGCAGGGGGTGACCTGGAAGTGACAGAAAAGGAAATTATACATGAAGAAGTATCCCTGGATTACAGTCAGGGTAAGGAAATAGAAGTTGTTTATAATAGTAGCAATATAGTTACATATGAGTTTGACCAGGAAAAGGAAACTTATCTGCGTTTTATTAATGAAGAGCCCCACCAGGATCGCGAAACGGGAAAGCAGTACCATGCCCATAGAGTTATTATCCAGAAGGTGCCCCACAGAAATGTTCCCGGGACGGATCTGGTGGATATAGACCTGGAAGGAAGCGGAGAAGGGGTTCTTTACGAAAGCTCAAAAAAATATGAAATAACCTGGGAAAAGAAGGATGGAGAAACTGATTTTTATTATCAGGATGGCACGGCGGTTGAATTGGAGCCGGGGAACACATGGATTCAAATAGTCCGTTAAATTATTATGATATTTTTAAGAGATTACAAGGATATTTTTCTGCTTTCTAGAAATAGTAGAATTGGTTGAGATAATATCATAGAAGAAAAATTAAAGGAGGGATGAGATTATGAATAAGGGTTGTGAACACAGTAAGATAAATATTGAAGAAATATGTAACTGCAGTTATCCCGGGTGTGAAAAAAAGGGAGTATGTTGCGAATGCTTGCATTACCATAGAAAAAACAAACAGCTTCCTGCTTGTTTTTTCCCTGAAGAAGTAGAAAAAACTTTTGACAGATCTTTAAGGAAATTTTTGAAGGAAAACTGCACAGAAAAATAGTGTATTTTATTTCAAATTTTGCAAAGAATATTATATGTGAAGATATATAGAGAAAAGCTTAGTTTCAGGTAAATAGCTCTTGATAGCAAGGGCTTATTTTATTATTTAAAAAAATAATGGTAAAATATTGACTTTTGCAATACATCTGTTAAAATTTAATTTGACATTTAAAAGCAGATTATGGCTTTTAATCTATCATAAAGGAGGTACGTTAGAATGAACGCTTTAGGCCGTCATATTTTAGCTGAACTATATGGATGCTCTGCAGAAATATTAAATGACCTGAAACATATAGAGCAAACAATGGGTGCCGCAGCCCTGGAGGCGGGAGCAGAAATTAGAGAGGTAGTTTTCCATATGTTTAGTCCCCAGGGAGTAAGCGGAGTCGTAGTTATTTCCGAGTCCCACCTGGCAATTCATACCTGGCCGGAACTGGGATATGCAGCACTGGATATTTTCACCTGTGGCGATACAGTTGATCCGTGGGTTTCATGTAATTATGTAAAAGATAAATTTAGCGCCGAAAATATGACTGCCAGCGAAATAAAGCGGGGAATATTTGACTACAAGGTGGCACATAAGCAGGTAGTAAACCAGTAAGCCAGTAAACCATTAAACCATTAAACAGTCAGTAATAGATAACCGTAAGCTGTCAGCCTGTAAACCAGCAAAACAGAGGCAACAGCATTGCCAATATGCCATTAAACCAGTAAAGGAGGAAGCAGGGATGACTGTACCAACCTGGAAATGGTTTATTGAATATACCAGTCCCACACAAGCCCACATGCACGGCGTTAAGGATTATATATATTGTGGAGAAACCAGGTATCAGAAAGTTGAGATTATTAACACAGATACTTTTGGTTACTGTTTAATACTGGATGGCAAAATACAATCTGCCCAGGCAGATGAATATATCTATCATGAATCATTGATCCATCCTGCTATGGTTTTACATCCCCATCCACAAAGAATAATGATTGTTGGGGGTGGAGAAGGGTCCGTAATTAGAGAAATACTAAAGCACCCATCTGTAAAAAAAGTAGTCATGGTAGATATAGACCAGGAGGTTGTGGAGCTGTGTGAAAAGTATCTTCCCTCCTGGAGTGATGGAGCCATCAGAGATCCCAGGGTTGAGCTTATTTTTATGGACGCCAGGCAGTACCTGGAGCAGACCGGGGATACTTTTGATATAATCTTTAGCGATCTAACCGAACCTATTGACGACGGGCCATCTTATCTCCTATTTACTAAAGAGTTTTTTGAAATCGTTCATAATAGATTGGCAGAAGAAGGTATTATGGCGCTGCAATCAGGTTCTTTCAACCCTTTATTAATAGGATGTCATACTGCCATAAATAATACCTTAAGTAAAGTTTTTAAACACGTCTTTTCTTATGCAGCTTTTATACCTTCCTATGACGCTACCTGGGGGTTCAGTTTGGCTTCTAAAAATTATAATCCGGATGATATGAACAGGGAAGAGACAGACAACTGCTTGAAAGACAGAAATATACATAGTTTAAAGTATTATGACGGGGAAACTCACCAGCATATGTTTTCTATACCCAGGGACATTAGAAAGTCTAAAGAGAGAGAAAACAGGTTAATAGAAGATGGTAAGCCCCTGTTTACATACTAGGATAAAATGCAGGATAAATGCAGGATAAATGCAAAGGAGGCATACATAAATCAATGGAACAAACTTTTGTTATGGTTAAACCTGATGGGGTTCAAAGAAATTTAGTTGGGGAAATAGTAAGCCGCTTTGAGAAAAAAGGCTTGAAGCTAGCAGGGATGAAACTCCTGGTTATACCCGGAAGCCTGGCAGAGGAACACTACAAAGAGCATGTGGATAAGCCTTTTTTTGAAGAACTGGTTTCCTTTATCACTTCAGGCCCTGTTGTAGCCATGGTTTTAGAAGGGCAGGAAGCTATCTCACTGGCAAGGGCTATGATGGGTAAGACTAACCCCCTGGAGGCGGCTCCCGGGACCATAAGGGGAGATTACGGAATATTTACAGGCAATAATGTTGTTCACGGTTCTGACTCCCCCGAAAGCGCCCGGCGGGAAATAGATTTGTTCTTTAAACCTGAAGAAATATTTGATTATAAAAAAGACCTCAGTTACTGGGTTTATGGAAAATAGAAGCGGGCAAGAATTCTCCCGTCTTTAGAGGCGGGAGAATTCTTGCCCAAAAATGTTAAAGGTTGCCTTTATTGTTTGTAAAAATTTCTTTATAAATTATTACCGGGGTGTTTACCTCAACCAGGTCATAAAGTTCTTTTACTTCATTATTATCCATGCGAATACAACCTCCAGAGGCATATTTTCCAATGGAATCAGGTTCATTAGTTCCGTGAATTCCGTACTTTGACCCATTTTCATCTTCAGGCACTTGTAATCCTATCCATCTGGGGCCAAAAGGGTTATCTTTATTTTCTTCTCCCCCCATGGGTTCTTTAAACATGGTAGCAATGTAGTGCCAACCTTCAGGAGTCAGGTCATCATAAAAATCAAAATGCCATCATGCTAAGCCATTCACATTAACCGGCGTCACTGAATACTTACTAATATGCACACTATTTGGCACACTATAGGCACACTATAAAAAAAACAAAAAAGTTTCTGGAAGCCTGCCCGACTCCGGAAACTTTTGTTTTTCAGTGGTGCGAGAGGCGGGAGTTGAACCCGCACACCCTTGCGGGCACCAGGTCCTGAACCTGGCGCGTCTGCCTTTCCGCCACTCTCGCATAATGGTGAGCCATCCAGGGATCGAACCTGGGACACCCTGATTAAAAGTCAGGT
>CAYYWR010000060.1:0-7744 GCA_964474145.1 uncultured Syntrophomonadaceae bacterium | reverse complement strand
GGTGCCCATATCTATAATAAGGTGCATTTCTTCCTTTAAATAAGGCTCTTCAGCCAGAAGGACCGCTATAGCATCGGCGCCAATGTAACCGGATATAACCGGTGGCAGATAAATGTTAGCCCCGGGGTTCATCTTCAGGTTCAGGTCCTTTGCCCTTATGTTTAAAGATTTTTTAACGGTGGGGACGAAAGGAGCCCTGCCTATGTAGTTGGGATTTATATTTAAAAAAATATGATGCATAATTGTGTTTCCTGCCAGCACCATTTCATATATTTCCTCTAACTGGATGCCGGCTTCTGCACACAGCTCTTCTAATAAGTCATTCAGTGTCTTGATAACGCTCTGGTGAAGCCGCAAAGTTCCATCATCATTTTGCGAACAGTAATTTATTCTGGAAATAACATCTTCGCCGTAACTGATTTGAGGGTTCAGGGCGGACTTTATAGACAGGACATCTCCGCTTTTTAGCTCACACAGGTAGGCAACCATAGTAGTAGTTCCCAGGTCCACTGCCACACCATAACTGTGCCGTTTTTCTCCGGAGTGTATTCCCTTTATCTCCATATCATCAAATACTACAGCGGTCATCTTCCAGTCAGCATCCCTGGAGATTAGTGGCAAATCCATTAGAAGCTGGTAATCTGCTGTAAGCCTGTCCAGCTGGTATTCCTCTTGCAGCTTGCTGGTTAACCTCTCCAGGTCATCTATCTGGTCCTGGAGTGAAGGAGCTGTTAGCTCAATGTAGTAGTTATTTATTGAGGGGTTTATTTTAATATCCCTGGTCCTGCCCGATTCCAGAATAATATGCTGGCGCAAACGGCTTTCTTCCGGTATATGTATAACTACATCTCCGTATACTTTTGCCAGGCAGGCTAACCTGTAGCCTTCCTCTATTTCCTCCTGAGAAAAATGATCTGTTTCTATGCTGGTTAAAGGTGATAAGTTTTCCCTGGAGGACTTAACACCCCTTTTAAAAAAACCTTCTGATGCAATCTGGACATGGCACTTTCTACAGGTTCCCTTACCGCCACATATGGAGTGAATCTCAATATGAAGGGACTGGGCAGCTTCCAATAAAGTAGCCTCTTCTGCAACTTCAACTTCTTTGTTATCAGGTAAAAAAACAACCCTGCAGGCCCTGCGATTTTCCAATATAAAAAACCTCCTTAATAGACGCTAAGCCATGGGGACGGCTCGCCTTGTCTTCCCTTCGACCTTTAAGGGGTCTTTGGGGGACAAGTGCCCCCTCCCCATGGCACCGCCAGGTGCATTTAGCCGGAGAGTTAATTGCTAGAAATAAGTCTATTGGCTACCTCCACAGCGGCAAAAGCATCTTTACCGTAAGCATCTGCACCGATGTCCCGGGCAAAGGAGTCTGAGGTAGGTGCTCCGCCTATCATTATTTTTACTCTATCCCGTATTCCTTTTTCTTTCATTATTTCAATATTCTTGCCCATTTCTACCATGGTAGTATCCAGTAGGGCTGAAAAACCAACTATGTCAGGTTTTTGCTTTTCAATTTCCTCCATAATCCTGCTTGCGCTCACATTAGTTCCCAAATCTACAACCTGGAAAGCAGAACCCTTCAGCAATATTATTACCAGGTTTTTGCCAATATCGTGGATATCACCCTCTACCGTGGCCATCAGTACTTTCCCTTTCCAATCGTCTTCATCCTTAATCATATGAGGTTCCAGAACTTCCATGGCAGCACCTACTGCTTCAGAAGCAGCAAGCATATCTGGTATGAAATACTCACCCTTCTCAAACATATTACCCACTAAAACCATGCCTTCGTTTATGGTTTGTAGAATTTCTTTTAAAGGCACTTTTTGTTCCAGGGCTTCTTCGGTTAACTCCTGTACCCCAGGTTGTCCCAGGTAGCCTTCTTCAATTCCTTCGTCCTCTTTTTCCATTCTGCCCTGCAGTACATTTTCCTTTAGCTTTTCCAAAAGGTTTTCCTTTGACATTTTTAGAACGCTCCTTTATTAATTTTTAAGAGTTATTGAAAAGTTTTATTGAAAGTGAAAGATGTTTTTTTGAAGAATACTATAAGATGGTGCGCCCGCAGGGATTCGAACCCCGACTTCAGGCTCCGGAGGCCTGCGTGATATCCCTTTCACTACGGGCGCATGACTGCTATCATAATAACATTTATGGGGATTTTAGTCAATGAATTGTCCGCGCTCCTTTCCGCGTCCTGGCTTGCCGGAACCCCCGGAACCGGAATGCAGTGATTTCCACCTGTGCTCTTTCATAATTGTGCCATAAATGATAATATTAAATGAGTAGATGGCTGGCCTTTGGTTAGACAAAGGGAAGCTATAGTGTTTGTTGTTACCTTAAATATGCTATTAATAAATTAAGAGGTGAGTTATCATTAAACCTATTTCAAAAGAAACGAAAACCCCACCTGGTATAGGGCTTGATGTTGGTGTTTTTGCAGTAAAGGGTGTACTTATAGAAGGTGATCGGGTAGAAAAAATTTACCGCCCTACTGCCGGGAACCCTGCCGCGGCTTCCAGGGATTGTCTGGATACTTTGCTGCAGATGGTTACCACCCCCACTGTGTTCTTTGCTCTCACCGGCAACAACTCCAAACTGGTGGCCAGGAAAATGGGGATTAACCAGATCCTGGAGATTGAAGCCATGCAGGGCGGGTTGGATTACAGGTCAATTAACGCTGAAACCGTACTTTCTCTAGGACATGAGAACATGTATTATCTAGAGCTTGATAAAAATGGAGCAGTTACTTTTTTCAATCAAAACGGCCAGTGTGCTGCGGGAAGCGGTTCCTTTTGGTATCAGCAGGCTACCCGTATGGGCTATAATGATCGTGAGTTAGCGGAAGTGGCTGTAGAAGCCAGTTCATCTGTGAAAATATCAGGGCGTTGTGCTGTTTTTGCAAAGTCTGACATGACCCATGCTATTAACGAAGGGGCTTCACAAATGGCTGTAGCCGCCGGCTTGTCCAGGGCTCTGGTTGATCTGGTGATAACCGGGGTTGCCCAGAGCAGAATCAAGGGGCCTGGCACCCTGTTTGTAATTGGAGGCGTGGCCAGCAACAAAGCCATTTTCAAGCATCTTAAAGAATACTGTCAGAAGCGGGATGTTGAAATAACAGTCCCTCCTGACCATGAATATATTAATGCCTTTGGGGCAGCCTGCTACGGTGTGGAAATGCCCGTATCTGCCCTTGACCTGGAGAGGCTTGTTTTAGAAGAGTACGTTCCAGAAAATCCGCTGCCGCCCCTTAACCCGGACAGGGTTATTTACAGTAAAGACCTGGATTCAGAGAAATCTTACGACCTTTCCACCGTTTATTTAGGAGTGGACTGCGGGTCCGTGTCCACCAAGTGTGCTCTTCTGGACCGCCAGGGCAGTTTTATTGGTGGAATTTACCTGCCAACCTCCGGGCGCCCCGCCCTGCAGGTGCTGGAATTGATAAAAAAAGTTGAAGAACAGTACGGTGGCCTTCTTGGGGAGAAGCCACCCATAGTAGCCTGCACCACCGGGTCGGGCCGCTTTCTGGCCCAAAAGATTCTTAACGCTGAAAGCGCAGTTGACGAAATAACCTGCCAGGCTGAAGGGGTAAATTCCCTGTACAGTGGGGAGGATACCCTTTCCATTATTGAAATTGGTGGTGAGGATTCAAAGTATGTGCTCATCAAAAACGGTATCCTCTTTGACTACAATATGAACCCGGTTTGTGCTGCTGGAACGGGGACATTCCTGGAAAATCTGGCCGAGCTTCTTGGCGTTAAAATAAAAGATGAGTTTTCAGAAAAAGCTTTCCAGGCGGACTATGCCATCGACCTGGGTAATACTTGCACCCTGCTTTCCCAGTCTACCCTGGTTTCTGCTGCTTCCCGCGGCCTGCCCCTGGAAGAGCAGCTGGTCAGCTTAGCTTATTCTTCTGCCCGTAATTATCTCAGCAAAACCGTAGAAAGCAGGTCTATTGAGGGCAAGCTTGTCTTTACCGGGGCAACTGCCAGGAACCATGCCCTTGCCGCCGCTTTTGCTGCCGAGTGCGGCAAGGAAGTGTTTATACCACCCCACCCCGAGCTCACTGGAGCCCTGGGAGCTGCCATAATGGCAAGGACACTTCACCTGGAAGAAGGGCGGTCTACAAGAACCCTGGGCAACCTGGAACATCTCAACAAGTATAAAGTTGAAAAGAAATCCTGTAAGGCCCAGTGCCGCCAGGAGCATAACTGCCAGCTAGACATAATCAGGTTTAACGACGGTTCAAAATTTATTTATGGTGACCGCTGCGGCCGTTTTTCTGAACTGGATAAAAAAAAGAAAACAGGAAACCTGCCCGATTACCAGCAAATCAGAGAGAATATTTTCCAGGAGGCTGCCGGCGAACCCCTGGAGGATGGAATTGAGGTAGGAATAGCCTGCAGCGGCCTTTATCACGAACTTTTCCCCTTTTGGTCAGCTTTCTTCAGGTCACTTGGAGCCAGAGTAGTGCTCAGCGGCAAGTCCAGTGAAGAAATACTGGAACAGGGTAAAATGGACCTTTCCGCCGAGATGTGTTACCCCATAGAAGTCCTGGTGGGACACTACCGGGAGCTGGTTAATAAGGATCCTGACTACATATTCATACCAGAAGTTATAGACCTGGAACCTCTCCCCTGGGCAAAGGAGTGGCCCCAGTCTTTCAGCTGCCCCCTGCTGATGATGATGAGAGGAATTGTCGTTCACTCTCTAAATATTCCAGAGGATAAAGTGCTTCACGCTCAGCTTAATTATCGTGAGGGACCTGCACGCATCAAGGAACAGCTTTTACCGTCTGTCAAAAAATTGCTGGGGAAAAACTTTTCAGACACTGTTTACCAGCGTGCTCTGGAGGAAGGTTATGGCGCCCAGAAAAATTTCCAGCTAGCCATTGAAAAGGAAGGCCGCAGGATTATTGAGGGTCTTAGAGCTTATCCCGATGCAGTTGTTACCCTCATCTTAGGGCGCTCCTATACATTGTATGATCCTTTTGTATCCAAGGACTTGATGTCACACGCTGCACAGCGGGATCTGGTTGCCCTCTCCCAGGATTTTCTTTTGGAGTATATGCGTGGATGGTATGAAGGCAGGTACCAATCAGACTTCCTGGACTCCCATGGTGAAGAGTTTGAACATCATATGAAAAAAAACATTGAAGATATGAATAACATTTTCTCTGTTCAACTTCAGCACATGCTTTCGGCAGCGCTGGTGGCACAGTTTTTTAACGAAAGAGCAGAAAAAAGCGGCCTTCCTCAGCTACATCTGGTACTGCAGGATCCTTTCAGGTGCGGGCCTAACTCTATGCTGCGCCATTTCCTGGACAATGTTTCCAGTTACTTGCGGCTTACCCTGGACGAACACACCGCGCCGGCAGGTATGATTACCAGGCTGGAAGCCTTCAAAAACACCTGCCGCTCCCGAAAGAAAAGTTCTGCTAAAACTTTTTTCACAGCAAAGACAAAAACAGCTCTGGACAATGGATTTAAAAAAATCCTTATACCCAACTCTACCCGACACCCTGGGGTTTTGGCAGCCTTATTTGAAAATTATGGCATCGAGTCTGCACTGCTTCCCCGGAGCAGTGACAAAAACCTTACCCTGGCGCGCTGTTACACCAACGGTGAAGAATGCCTTCCCTTTATTCAGAACATGCAGGATTATCTGGAATATGCTGAGAATAATCCTCAGGAAGTAAAGGAAGGCCAATCCCTTTTCTTTCAGGGATGGGCATGCGGCCCTTGTCGCTACGGCCTCTATGCGCCGGCCCAGTCTGTCCTCATTAACCGGGCTGGTTTCGGCCCCCAAACAATTTTTGCCTTTAAGAGTGCAGATATTACAAAAAGGTTTGGCCATGGATTTATTATCTCTGCTTTTGACGGTATGCTGGCCATAGACTTATTATATAAAATGCTTCATCAAACCAGGCCCTACCAGCAGCAAAAAGGTGCAGCAGAAGCGGCCTTTGATGAATACTGTGAGAAAGTTTATGATATTATGCGCCGCCATCGCTTTAAATGGCCTGGCCTCCTTACAAGCAGTCATTTAAAGCCTCTGGAAAGACTGTTAAAGGAGGCGACAGAAAATTTTGCTGCTATTCGCTGCAATAAAGAAGAATTGCGCCCCAGGATAATGGTGGCTGGTGAATTTTATGTCCGCCTTGATGACCGCTGCAATCAGGATATCGTCAAGCAAATTGAAGCAGCCGGGGGAGAAGTTTCCCTGGCACCGGCTACAGAATTTTTCATTTATACGGCGTACGCAAACTATCGGAAAGCAAAAAAAGACTTCCAATTCAAAAGAAGCCTTCCTGGTTATTTTCAAAAGTTAGGCTATGCTGCCGTAAACTGGCTGGCACATCATGATGAGCACCGTCTGGAAAAAACTGCAGCAAGGATGCTGCAGGGCATGGAAGAGCCTGCAGCTCCTGAGATAAAGAATCACTCTATAAAATATATTCCTGAACATACAGCCGGAGAACCTCCCATGACCGTTGGCCGTACAGCAGCATTAGTGGGGCGCGAAAGGATTGCCGGGGCTATATTCGTGGGGCCCTTTACATGTATGCCCGCCTCGGTTGTGGAGGCGCAGCAGGGAGTTCTCAGCAGTAAAATTGGCATTCCTATAATATCAGTTTATTATGACGGCCGGGATAACTCCCACCGGGATGAGTTTATCTCCAGTCTAGTTTTCCAGGCCAAACAAAAACTGAGGTTAAAGAATAAGGCCTCCACATCAGTTAAATAACTCGGGGAAGAGATAAGGCATTTTGCGGAGCTTTACAGGGTTGACATCCATGACAAAAGATTGTTATACTCACTCTATATAGCAAATTCTATCTATAATAATAGGAAGGAGGAAAAGGTCGATAACATATACTCAGTATATCAAATCGACTATATAGATAATATGTATAAAGATATGTTCTACACGGAAGATTTGAATAATGTAGTAGAAGAAATGGTTTTTATGAATCTTAAAAATATAATAGACGAAGGCACTATGAGTTTTTGTAATTGCACTATATGTCTTCAGGACATAGCAGCTATAGTATTAAATAAAATACCTCCCCTTTATAAAACTAATTTTGTGGATAAATTATCACCTACCGATAAAGAAAGGGAAAAATTGGAACATTTAAACGTAATTATAAAAGAAGAACTGATTAATGCAATTGAAAAGGTAAAAATGGCCCCTCACCATTAACTCTTACTCCCCTTTAATTTCACATTTAAAAAGATAGTCCACGTTCTTGCCGCTGCTGTCCGCAACGGGATTAATACCCGGCTGGCGTATTTGGATTACCCCGCTGATTATATTATTCATTAATTTCTATTATAATATAACCAAAAGGGAGGGAAAAATGATGGACAATGTATCACCAGTTATGGATAACAAGGTAACAGATAAAATTAAAATAGAGGACATAAATGGGTAATCCTGCTGTAAGGTGCAAAAATAATTTCACTTTACAGTAGGGTTTTTTATTGTAAAATATTTTGTAGAGGATATGTAATAAAATGTTGCAGGGTGCGGACACTTTGGGGAAAAACTTTATCACTGTGTTTTAATCGTTTTCATCTCTATCTTCAGTGCAAAGCACATCCAGGTATCCATCATCAAGGGCCGAGCCTCTGTTCTTATATGGAACTGCACGTGGCCTTCCCATTTTATAAAACTTGCATGATTTGGGACCATAGCAAAAAGTTTCAAACCGATATTTCTTAATATCTTTGTCAAA
>CAYYWR010000059.1:2855-7788 GCA_964474145.1 uncultured Syntrophomonadaceae bacterium | reverse complement strand
AGGCCAAAGGGCAGCAGGAGAAAACGACGAATCCTGTCAGTTGTGTAATGACTGCCCTGGACAGTCTTCCCGGGAAACGGAAGATCAGGAAACAGAAGAAGATTCTAAAGCTGAAAA
Source organism: uncultured Syntrophomonadaceae bacterium (assembly GCA_964474145.1). Taxonomy (GTDB): domain Bacteria; phylum Bacillota; class Dethiobacteria; order SKNC01; family SKNC01; genus PWHX01. The sequence continues at coordinate 7,671 of CAYYWR010000059.1, read as the reverse complement.
TGAAGAGAATGGAAATGATAAAGAGGCTGAAGGTCCCTCCAGGCTTACAGATGAGGAGCTCCAGGAAATCCAGCCTAACGAACTGGGAGAAATTATGGTACTCATGTACCATGAAGTAGGTTCCCGGGAATTAGAATGGGAACGCCACTATGAAAATTTCAGAAAAGACCTGGAAAGACTGTATGCTAAGGATTACCGGCCCATAAACCTTAATGATTTGATCGACAATGAAATAGACCTGGATGCCGGTTATACTCCCTTTATACTCACCTTTGATGATTCCACCCCGGGGCAGTTCAGGTACATAGAAGAAAATGATGAGTTAGTTATAGATCCCCATTGTGCCGTAGGGATTATGAAGGAATTTAACAAAGAAAACCCTGACTTTGGACTCAAGGGAACTTTTTATCCCAACTACTCCGCACCGCCTTTCAGGCAGGGGGGATGGGTAAAGGACAAGCTGGAATTTTTGGTGGATGAGGGCATGGAAATAGGAAACCATACTTATAACCATGTCAATTTAAGGACTGCATCTATTGACACCATGCAAAAGGAGCTGGGCCATCACCAAAAGATAACCGGGGAGTATATCCCCGGTTATCAGATAAGAAGCCTGGCCCTGCCTTATGGCGGCATTCCCCCGGTAGAAAGGGAGCCTTACCTTTACTCAGGGCAGTATGAAAATGTAACATATAGTAACGAGGCCATTCTACTGGTAGGGAGCAATCCAACCCCTGCCCCCAACCACAAGGACTTTAACCTGGAGAGGCTTCCCCGCATAAGGGGCTCCCAGGATGAGCTGGACAGGTGGTTTGATTATTTTAATAGATTCCCGGAACGTCGTTATGTAAGTGATGGCGACCCGGATACTATAACCTTTCCCAAGGAGCTTCAGGACTCTCTGGAAGAAGAAAGTTTGGGCGATAAAGAAGTCCGAACCTATGATTTACCTTGAGTATATAGCAGAACAGGCATGATATCTTTCATGGAATATTTCATTTAATCGGGACTCCATATCTTCCTTTGTCAGTTCCAGGATTATTTCTGCAAAATCAAAAAAGTTTATATCTCTAAAGTGATAAGCCAGGAAGTTATTGGCTATAAATTCCAGGTGGTTAAAATTCCTCAGAAACTCTCCTAACACCCTTCGCTGCTGTCTTTTAAAGTCATCCTCCTGGATGCCTTTTTCTTTGAAGTCTTTAATAGCGGAAAGTAAAATCTGGTATAGCTTATCAGGATCGGGGGTTTCCCCTTCCATTATTACATAGCTGTAATCTTTTTCAGCAACAAAAGAAGCATTGAAGCGGTCGTTTATGATCCCCTGCTCATAAAGCTCATTATAGAGCTCTGAGGACCTGCCGAAAAGAATCTCCAGGAGCAGCTCTGTGGCGATTTCTTTTTTAAAAAGCCGCCGGCCTGTAAAGCCTACATCTCTATCCTTAAACCCCATGTTTAAGAGATGCTGGGAAACCACCATCTCTTCTTTTACAAATTTTTCCTTAACCTCTGCAGGTTCCCCGGGATATATTCTTTTAATCTCTCCCAGGGTTTTGTATTTTCTCTTTTCCAGGTTGTCATCTATTTGCTTTATGATTTTTTCCGGCTCCAGGTCACCTACCACGAAAAGGGCCATATTGCTGGGATGATAAAAGGTCCGGTAGCATTTATACAATACCTCCCTGTCTATTTCCTGGATACTTTCTACTGAGCCGGCTATATCTTTTTTCACCGGGTGGTTGATGTAAAGGGCTGTAAGCAGGTTGAAAAAAATTCTCCAGTGGGGATTGTCCTGGTACATACGGATTTCCTGCTCAATAATACCCTTTTCCTTCTCTACACTTTCCGTGGTGAAGTAGGGATTCTGCACAAAATTTAAAAGCAAATCCAGACATTCCTGGAAGTTATCTGTAACGGAAAAAAGGTAGTTTGTCATGGTAAAGTTGGTGTAGGCATTGGCAGATGCTCCCAGCCGAGCAAACTCATCAAAAACATTGCCTTCTTCTTCTTCAAAGAGTTTGTGCTCCAGGAAATGAGCTACTCCATCGGGAACCTCCACGCTTTCTTCTTCTCCTTCCACAAAAAAACTAGAGTCAATGGAACCAAATTTTGTGGCAAAGCTGGCATACTTCTTATTATAACCCTCCCGGGGCAGTACAAAAACCTCCAGCCCTGGATAAAGGGTTACTCTATGCACTTTTTCTTTAAGAATGTCGCTTTCTAGCTGGTGTTGGGACATTATAGACATTGATTTTCCTCCTAACCTTAATTGCGCAAGAAATAGATAGTGTCCAGCTGAATTTTTTCGGCAACTCTGACCACATCTTCAACTGTGACCTTATTAATCTTTTCAATAGTTTCCGGAATGGTTTGCAGCCTTCCGCTTATGATGCCCTCCAGGTGACGGCTGATTATATAGTAGGGGCTATCTTCAGAGATTTTTAACTGGTTTATCAGGCCTACCCGGGTATTTTCAAACTCGTAGTCTGTTATCTTCCCTTCCTTAATGGATTTTACCTGCTCCTTGATTATATCCAGGGCCCGGTCATAATTCTTTATCTCGATGCCCGATGCGATTAACATTATCCCCTTATTCTTTTCCAGGCGGGAACTGGCATAGTAAGCGAGACTGGCCTTTTCCCTGACATTTTGAAATAGCTTGGAGTGGGGAAAGGCTCCCAAAATCCCGTGGTAAAACAGAAGAGCATAATAATCTTCATCTTTAACCGTGGTATTGGTACGGTAGCCCAGGGTAAGCTTGCCCTGGTTTACATCCATTTTCTCCTCTACATAGCGGGGCTCTTTAACCTCCTTGTATATAAGGGTTGGCTGGATCTCCCCGGAGTTCTGCCGGGGAAAGTCAAAGGTCTCCTTCATCAAGGTGTGCATTTTTTCAGGCTCAACTTTGCCCAGGACAAAAATATCCATGGGAGCATTGTCCAGTAATTCCCTGTAGTGTTTATAAAGGTTCTCCTGGTTTATGCCCTCCAGGTCTTCAACTCTGCCCAAGCGATATACTCCGTAGTTCTCTTCCCTGCACATTTCTTGCACGCAGCGTTCCACGGCATAGCTAACCTTATCGTTTATCAGGCCTTCAATATTGTCTTTTAACAGCTCTTTTTCCCTGGTTACATAGGATTCTTTAAAACCGCTTCCTTCTACTACCGGGTTGGTTAAGACCTCTTTCAATACTTCAACACCTTTTTTTTCCAGGTCTTTTTCCCCGGGAAGGAAAAGGGGATTAACAATCTCCAGCAGTAACTGCAGGACATGCCTTTCTCCCTTTTTAAATACCTCTGTAATCACATCAGCCCCGTAAAGGTTTTCCAGGGCCTTAACCAGTTCCCTGGAAGTAGGCCAGCTGCCGGTCCCCCTCTCCAGGACAAAAGGCACCAGGGCAGTCCTGGTTGCCAGGTCTCTCTTTAAATTCTGTTGTAAGTAAACAGAGATAACAATGGTTTTAAATTTTTCCGTGGGGTAAACGTAAAGATTAACGCCGCTGGGTAGTGAATAGTTATGAAAATTTGTCAATTTTTAACCGGCTTTAATTTTATAAACTTTTTTAAGCCGGGCACCCCCTTCCTTTAGCGATAGATATTTTGTATCTACTCAGCCCTCAGCCTTTTTCAGCTTGTGACAGCTCCTCGCTGGTAATGGCAGCGACTCAGCTACATCAGCAGCTGAGGAGATACGACTAAATCATGATACTTTACATACATGCTGCTTATTCTTTAACATCCTTATTCTTTAACATCCCTGAATAAGCTATTCCATACAGAAACATTATTATCCTGCCCATAAGAACATTATTTTCCCATGACTTTCCCATGGCACTGCTAACTACTTTTCTTTGCTGTTTTAATCTTTAAGGTCAGGTCATCCTTAAAGGTATGATGCATTACCAGAAGTATTAGAGGTATGCCAGCAAACATCAGGGTGGCTGCCCCGGCTACTACCCCGGAATCGTTGACCAGGATAGCAACCACGCTGCCGGATATTATGCCTGCAAAACCTTTAAACAATTTATTATATTTTTTAGTAATTTTTTTTAAGAGGCCGGGAGGCTGGTATAACAGAATAATTAGCAGTCCCAGAAAAACCAGCAGTATTCTGCTCCAGAGGGAATAGCGGAGAAGCATTATATTCATGGCGCCTTTACGACTTACCATATTAAAAATTTCCTCCATGCCTCCTGACATTATCAGGTTAAGGGCATTGCCCACGTGGGAGACCATGGCCCCCTCTACCCTGTAGTTTAAAGCCACCAGGGACAGCATAAATAAAGCCATTATTCCTGCTGCCCGGGTTATGCTTTTTTTGTTCAGCTTCCCCTCTTCCAGCCCCAGAAAAGTAACGGTAAAAGCTGCTAAAGCCGTCAGGGAGCCGCCGAAATTAGCTCCCCAGCGGGGAGATAGGAAAAGATATATTATAAAAACAAAAAAACCCAGGGATAACACTGAAATCAGGGACTTTTTATTAAGCTCAAGCTGATAAACTGAAGCCACAAAAAGAGCTGCAGAGCCTATAAGTATCCCCATATACTCATTTCCTATGCCGTAAAACCTGGACCCGCTAATGGCATCATATCCCAGAATAGAGGTTTTTATAAGTTCAGCCCCTGTCAGTATATCCAGAATAAGGACCAGGGAAGTAGCCGCCCCTACCTTCAAAAATAGAACCATATAAGAAGGCGTCCGAAATAAAGCAGTCCAGGTAAAAAGAAGTGTCAAAAGGATTAATACCAGAAATGAAAGATATATACTGCCTGGCTGAATTACAGAGAGCAGCAGAAAAGAAAGGGGAAATAGCATTAAATAAA
>CAYYWR010000059.1:0-2845 GCA_964474145.1 uncultured Syntrophomonadaceae bacterium | reverse complement strand
TCATGGGATATCTTAATTGATTATAAAGGTTCCGCCTTAAAAACAAAGCTGCCACTGCACTAATTACCATGATAATCTGCAGCAAAAGATAAAATTGTATCAGGGGAGGCCTCTGCTGATGGACATTATTAATTTGATTGTTTAATTCTATCAGGTGGGAAAGGCCCTGTAGCCCTCCCCGGGAAGATGATTCTTTTATAGCACTTCCGTACATGAAGGAGGGGAAAGGGATATCAAAGTGGTTTAGTATTGTGGGAGCAAGGTCAGTATTGGTAACCAGTCCAGGACGCCTGGTAGTATCAGAGGTTAACACCCCGGATTTTTCATCTCCTGTGTTTATAACCAGTAAAGAAAGCCCACCGTCTCCCGGGATTATAATTCCTTCAGGGTTTGGAGTTACTAATATGAGTGTGGTTTCATTATTTAATAACGGCGAAATTCTTTTTAGAAAATCAGCTAGATTATTAAGCTGCAGGTGGAACAAGTTCTCTGCCCTTCCGGGAGAAAGCAAAGGACCTGCTTCCCGCAAGCGAAAAGTGTCTCCCCACTGGATAACTATGTACTGACTTTTGTTTTTGTATTCCCATAATTCTTCCAGAAGGCGGTCAACATCAGTCATGAAGCCGGTAGGAAAACCTTCCTTTTCCTTTAATATTTCTTTACTTACTCTGCCGTAATCCACTACTCCATGTTCATCCATGGCCAGGTTCACTGCCAGGCGGTTTAAGCTATTATGGTCCCCGTTACCCAGAACCGCACGCCTTATGCCGGCCTCTTTTAACAGGGTTCCCAGGGCTCCGGGAATAATGGAGTAATTGGAGGATTTGTTGGTTTCCTTAAGGGTGTTTATTCCCAGGTGAACCACTTCCCCCCGGGCAGTGCTTCCTGTATAACGTTCATAAACTATACCTGCTGGATAGTATTCATGGGTTTCATCAATATTTAGAGCCAGCCCCGCACTGCCTGTGCCTTCAGCCCTGGCACCTGCCCCAAGGGTAACATAAGCGTTTTCACTGGTTAAACGACCTCCAGTGCGGGTATTCATTAAGGCCAGGTAGCTTCTGTCCAGGAAATCTCCAATAGCAGGAAAATTTTTGGCAGCATAGTGCCATTCAGGCAGGGATAAGCCGTCCACTGTTAGCAATATTATTTGCCTGCCCTCATGCCCTTCCCCTTGTTGTGCTTCAAGCTGGTCAATTTGCTGGCCAGCTTGACGGTCAACTTGCTTTTTCTTTTGCCCTTCCCCCTCCTCTCCACCTGCAAGTATTCCTGCAGGAATCAAAATCAAAACCCATATAGTAATGAAAAATATCATAATATTTTTCCTGAACACAGTGGCCAGTTCACCTCTTTAAATAAACTGTAAGGAATCAAAATAGATTCAGCTAAATATATATTATGCCCTGTTTCCATAAAAAATAGCAGGTTAGTGTAAGAAAACCCGCTATTGAAAAAACTAAACAGTATATAATCATATTATAGAATGTAACTATTCAGTAGCCCCGGGGGAGGCTAAGCCATGGGGATGGTTCGCCTTGTCTTCCCTTCGGCCCCTGGGGGACGCCTTTAGAATTTAAGGAACTTTTCTGCTTTAACTTTACAAACAGGACATCTTTCCGGTGGACTGTTCTCTGCAGAGTAACCACAGGTAGGGCAAATATATACTTCTTCAGTGCTTATGTCTTTGCCACTTTCCACGGAGGCTAAAGCCTTTTCATAAGCTTCTGCATGGGACTTTTCTGCCTCAAAGGCAAACCTGTGAGTTCTGGCGGCAGCCTTTTCCTCCTGGTGATTGGCTACGGCCATAAAAGCATCGTACATCTCGTCTACTTCATAGTTTTCTCCCCCCATAGCCTTCTTGAGATGCTCTGCCGTGTTTGTTATTACTCCCAGCACCTCCATGTGATTACGGATATGTATTCGCTCCGCATAAGCTATAGCTTCAAAGAGTTTGGCTACATTGGGATATCCTTCTTCCCTGGCAACATCAGCAAAAATAAGATACTTGGCATAAGCCTGGCTTTCCCCTGCCAGAGCTTCTTGAAGAGTGTTTTCGGTCATTTTTTTCAAAACAACTACCCCTTTCATTTTTTTTTGATAGATTCGGTGTTAAAACATCAGCATTATATGAGACCCGGCAAATACAAGGCAATCTGTGGAAAAGCAATCATAACCGCTATACAGAAAAATATAGCTAAAAGATACGGCCATGTACCTTTAAAAATTTCCATGACAGGGGTTTCCCTTTCCACACCGGCTACAACATAAACATTAGCACCTACAGGGGGCGTAATAACCCCCATGCCCAGTGCAAGCACTATGATTACCCCAAACCAGATGGGGTCAAACCCCAGTGTAAGGGCTACAGGATAAAATATGGGAACGGTTAACAAAATTAAGGCCAGGGCATCAATGAAAAAGCCCAGCAATAGATAGATGATCAGGATAACAATTAATATAGCAACCGGTGGCAAGGGAAGAGCCACGGCCCAGCTGGCCAGAGCCATGGGAAGGCCTGTTATAGCCAGAAAACGTCCATATATTACGGCTCCCGCCACAAGAAACATTATCATGGCTGATATACGCACCGAGTCATCAAGAGAATTGGTGAACTTCTTCCTGTCCAGCTGTCTCCTGGCCAGGGCCACTACCAGGGTGCAAAAAGCACCAACTGCTCCAGCCTCTGTAGGAGTAAAATAGCCGGCAAAAAGACCTCCTATTACTGCAACAAATATAATTATCACTTCTATTCCACCGGTTAAAACTGCCAGCACCTTTTCCTTAAAAGCTACCCTGGGTCCCCGGGGAGCCAGTTCAGGGTTAATTACTGCCTGAATAAAGGCTA
>CAYYWR010000058.1:0-7819 GCA_964474145.1 uncultured Syntrophomonadaceae bacterium | reverse complement strand
CCATAGTAAAGCAGCTGAGTCATCTGCCTGTTATTGTAGACCCCAGTCATGGTACCGGTGTGCGACACTTAGTTCCTTCCATGTGTAAAGCAGCGATTGCTGCGGGGGCAGATGGTTTAATGATTGAAGTTCATCCCAATCCTGAAAAAGCTTTTTGTGATGGTCCCCAGTCCCTCAATCTCATGCAATTTAAAGAAATTATGGAAGACTTGAGAAGGGTAGCCGGCAGTGTAGATAGAACACTTTAGTGAAGACTTTAGAGGTAGAAAGAGGTGCCAGGTTTTTTCAGGAGATTTAGAATGTCAAGGAGAGAACAAAATGGAGAATATTGTGTTTGAAAAAGAAAATATACTATTTAACAAAGTTGCTGTTATGGGAGTAGGTTTGATGGGAGGATCCCTGGGAATGGCTCTTCGCAACAGGAAGTTGAGCGGTGAAGTAACAGGGATATTTAGACAAAAAGATAAGATAAAAAAAGCCCGGGAACTGGGAGCGGTGGATACAGGGACTACCAGCATAATGTCAGGCCTTAAAGATGCAGAGCTGGTAATTATGGGTACTCCTGTAGGTATTACAGTTTCACTAATAAAAGAAATGATACCCTTCCTGGAACCCGGATGCATAATAACTGACCTGGGGAGCACCAAGTCAAAGTTAACCAGGGAAATAGAAAAAATACTTCCTCCCCATCTTTATTTTGTAGGGGGTCACCCCATGACGGGCTCTGAGGAGTCTGGAGTAGAGGCGGCCAATCCTTACCTCCTGGAAAATGCTATTTATGTTTTAACTGCTGGCAGTAAAACTAACATTAATGCTCTCCAGGCAGTAAAACTAATGGTTGAGGAAACTGGAGCGCAGAGTTTAGTTATGGAACCTGAAGAACACGACCTGCTGGTAGCCTCGGTAAGCCATCTTCCCCACCTGACGGCTGTAGCCCTTGTAAACACTATTCCTGATACAGGTGCAGACCTGAAAAAAGCCCTTTTATTAGCAGCCGGTGGATTCAGGGATACTACCCGGATAGCCATGAGCAACCCCCATATGTGGCAGGATATATGTATGTCCAACCGGGAAATGATACTGAAATGTTTGAAGGCTTTTAAGGAACAGGTTGAAGCCATGGAAGATATCCTCAACCGGGAGAAAGAAGAAAAAATCAAAGCAGAACTGGAGAAGGCCAGGGAGTTGAGGATTAATATTCCCAAAAAGGTCAAGGGCCTTCTACCGGGAATATACGACCTGGTAGTGCTGGTAGCCGATGTCCCGGGGGTTATTGGCAAAATGGCTACTCTGTTCGGAAATAAAGGGATAAATATAAAGGACATAGAGATTCTAAAAAACAGGGAGGAGGAAGGGGGGTCCATCAGGTTTAGTTTTTCTACTTTAGAGGAAAGGGATAGGGCTTATCAAATGCTGAAAAAGGAAGGCTATTCAGCCATGGTCAGATAAAAGTCTAGCCCAGGACTTTATTAGCTGCTATAAGTTAGTATTTAGAATAAAAACAATAAAACGGGAGGTTATAAATGAAACTATTGATAAAGCCCAGGGATAAAATTAAGGGAGAGCTTCATGTCCCGGGGGATAAGTCTATTTCCCACAGGTCTGTTATTCTCGGGGCCCTGGCAGAAGGGACTACAGAAGTCCAGGGATTTTTACACGGGGAGGATTCCTACAGAACCGTCAATTGTTTTCGTAAAATGGGAGTAAGTATTGATATTGAAAGGGGCAAAGTAATAATTGAAGGCAAAGGCTTGCACGGACTGCAGGAACCGGAGGATGTTCTGGATGCTGGAAACTCAGGCACCACGGCTCGCCTTCTTTTAGGAATTCTGGCAGGCAATCCTTTTTATAGTGTGATCACCGGAGATTCTTCCTTGAGAAGCAGGCCCATGGGAAGAGTAGTAGAGCCCTTGAGTAAAATGGCAGCAACTTTTTACGGCAGGAAAGGTTCCGCCCTCTTACCCCTCTCGGTTTTGGGGGGGGATCTTGAGGCCATTGAATACAATTCCCCGGTAGCCAGTGCTCAGATAAAGTCTGCAATCCTGCTGGCCGGATTGTACGCCCGGGGGGTAACATCTGTTACAGAACCCCAACTCTCCCGGGATCACACGGAAAGAATGTTAAAACACTTTGGAATAAAGGTAAATAGAAAAGAAAAAAGGGTAGAGGTAAAGGGGTTACCCAAAATGACAGGAAAAAAGATAGAAGTTCCCGGCGACTTTTCTTCTGCTGCCTTTTTTATAGTTGCCGCTTCTATTTTACCCGGTTCCAGTCTCAAAATTTATAATGTGGGAATTAATCCTACTCGCACAGGACTTTTAGATGTTCTTCTGGAAATGGGGGCAGATATTTGCCTGGAAAATGAAAGAATTATAAATGAAGAACCTGTGGCAGATATCAGGGTTGAATCTGCCCGGCTTAAAGGAACCGGGATAGGAGGGGAATTGATTCCCCGCCTGATTGATGAAATACCGGTGCTGGCAGTTGCTGCGGCAGTAGCTGAAGGTAAAACCGTTATAAAAGATGCTGCAGAGTTAAAGGTAAAGGAAAGTGACAGGATCTCGGCAGTTGTTCAGGAATTGGAGAAAATGGAGGCACAAATTGAGGGCATGCCTGATGGAATGGTTATCCATGGCAGAAGAGAATTAAAGGGAGCAGTATGCCATAGTCAGGGAGACCATCGTATAGCCATGGCTATGGCTGTAGCCGGTCTGGCGGCCAGGGGGGAAACCAGGATAACCGGCAGTGAATGTATCAACATATCCTTTCCCGGGTTTGACAAAGCTTTAGAGGAACTGGGATAGCAAATAATAACAGGAGAGATCTTAAGCGCTTTTAAGCGCTTAAATTTTTACCCTGGAAAAGGTAATGAAACTGGTATATAATTTAGTTATCTTTTAATATCCTGTGGTTAAATTATTAAAAGGGAGTCAACCAGACAAAGGAGGCCAGGGTAAAGATGATAAAAATATACAGCAGGGAAGAATGGGAAAAGCTAAAAAAGGAGAGAGATATTGGTTCCTGGGAAAAGGAAGAAACTATTGCAAAGGAAATCATAGCAGAGGTTCGTCAGAGGGGAGATGAAGCCTTAAGGGATTATGCCTCAAAATTTGAAGGTGCCACCTTAGACAGTTTAACTGTTTCAGAAAAGGAGCTAAGGGAAGCCGCTGAAAAAGTCCAGCCGGAATTTATAAAAGTGATACATAAAGCCAGGGAAAATATAGAAAGTTTTCACCGGCGCCAGAGGCGTAATTCCTGGCTTTGTACAGAAAAAGAAGGAATTATGATGGGGCACATGGTTATACCCTTGAAAAAAGTTGGAGCCTATGTTCCCGGAGGAACTGCTTCTTATCCCTCCTCTGTTTTAATGAACGTCATACCGGCACAGGTTGCCGGGGTGGAGGAAATATATCTGGCTACTCCTACAGATAAGGGGGGTAAAGTTAATCCATATACCCTGGTTGCTGCTGAAGCAACAGGCATTACAAATATCTTTAAGACCGGTGGAGCCCAGGCCATAGCAGCATTAGCCTATGGGACTGAAACAGTGCCCAGAGTGGATAAGATTGTGGGGCCGGGCAATATATACGTAACCATGGCCAAAAAGCAGGTTTATGGTGACGTAGACATCGATATGCTGGCGGGACCCAGTGAGCTATTAATCATTGCCGACTCTACTGCTGTACCGGATTTTGTTGCTGCTGACTTAATGTCCCAGGCAGAACATGACCCCCTGGCCGCTAACTTTTTAGTAACAACCGACAGGGAACTTCCGGAAAAAGTTTTATCAGCCTTACAAAAGCAGCAGCCCGAACGAGACCGCCGGGGAATAATTGAAAGTTCTTTTCAGGACTACTCAGCTATAATAGTGGTTAAAGACCTGGAGGAAGCCTTTGAAGTATCCAACCAGATTGCCCCTGAACACCTGGAAATTATGATAGAGAAGCCTTTGGAATCTTTAAACATGATTCAAAACGCCGGTTCAGTTTTTTTGGGCAGCTTTTCACCTGAGCCTTTAGGGGATTACTATGCTGGCCCCAACCACGTCTTGCCTACAGGGGGTGCCGCCCGGTTTTCCTCCGGGTTAAATGTGGACGATTTTATTAAAAAGACCAGCTTTTTAAATTATTCTCCCCAGGCTTTAGAAAAGGTAGCAGAAGATGTTATATATTTGGCGGAGATAGAAGGCCTGGATGCCCATGCCAATGCTGTGAAAGTCAGGAGGAAATACTTTGAAAAATAGAAAGGCTCAATTGGAACGGGAAACTAAAGAAACGACTATAAAGTTAACCCTGGATCTGGATGGCTCGGGACAGGCCAGCCTTAATACAGGAATACCTTTTTTTGAGCACATGTTAAACCTGTGGGCACGTCATGGCCTCTTTGACCTTTACATAGATGCCCGGGGTGATCTGGAGGTAGATGCCCATCACCTGGTGGAGGATATAGGGATAACCCTGGGAGAAGCCTTCAGGAAGGCTTTAACAAGTAAAGAAGGCATAAAGAGGTACGGGTTTTTCATTTTACCTATGGACGAGGCACTGGTAATGGTATCTTTAGACCTTTCCCATCGTCCGCATTTAGTTTATAATGTAGATATTCCTGCACAAAAAGTAGGAGAGTTCGATACGGAGCTTTTAGAGGAATTCTTGCGGGCCTTTACTCATGAAGCCCGTATAACTCTGCATGTCAAGTTAATACACGGGAATAATTCCCATCACATCATGGAGGCAGTTTTTAAAGCCCTTGGGAAGAGCCTGGATCAGGCCCTGGAAGAAGATAACCGGGTAAAAGGCGTTCCTTCCACCAAGGGAAAGCTGTAAATTAAGCCTTCTCTTTATCCAGGGAAGCCTGCGGGAAAGCCCGTAGCCGAGTCGTTGCCATTGCCAGCCAGGAGTTGTCATAAGCTGGAAGGGCAGAGGGCTGAGGAGATACGTTATAACATATTATTTTTTGGGGGAAACACAATTTGATTACTATAGTAGATTATGGTATGGGAAATTTGCAGAGTGTGCAAAATGGGTTTGCCCGGATGGGTTATGATACCTTTGTAACGGACGAGCCTGGAGAAATAAAAAAGGCCCGGGCTATTATAATGCCTGGAGTAGGGGCTTTCGGCCAGGCTGTTAGAAACTTAAAAGAAAAAGAGCTGGGGGAAGCTGTAAAAAAAAGGGCCCGGGAAGGAGTGTTTGTCCTGGGGATATGTTTAGGGTTACAGCTTCTTTTGGATAAAAGCCAGGAGGGACTGGACCTGAAAGGTGGGGGACTGGGATTAATACCGGGAGAGGTTATAAAATTCCAGGGCAAATTAAAAATACCTCATATGGGTTGGAACCAGTTAAGGCCATTAAAAAGTGATCCTTTGCTAAAGGGTATTAAGGAAGGGGACTACTTTTATTTTGTTCATTCTTACTATGCAGTTCCTGAGGAGGATAATGCTGTTTTGGCTTCTTCGGAATATGGGGGAGAATTTGCTGCAGTTATTAAGGGAGCCCCGTTTATTTACGGTGTTCAGTTTCACCCGGAAAAGAGTAGCCGGGCAGGTCTTAAAATCTTAGAAAATTTTGGGGAGTTGGTCTATAATGGAAGTCATACCGGCCATTGATTTGAGAAAGGGAAAATGCGTTCGCCTCTACCAGGGCAGGGCGGACAGGGAAACTGTATATTTTGAAGACCCCCTGGAGGTAGCCCTGATGTGGGAGAAAAAAGGGGCCCGACGTCTACACATGGTAGATTTGGACGGAGCCTTTAAGGGAGTGCCCCAGAACCAGAAGATCATAAAAAAAATTGCTTCCAACCTGAATATTCCTGTACAGGTGGGGGGCGGCATAAGGGATGAGGATACAGTTAAAGGGCTACTGGATTTGGGGATTAGCAGGGTAATTATAGGCACGGTAGCTGTAAGCAATCCTTCCCTGGTAAAAACCCTGGTAGATAAGTTTGGGGACAGCATAATGGTGGGAGTAGATGCCCAGGAGGGCTGGGTAGCAGTTAAAGGATGGGTAGAGTCATCTACTATAAAAGCCCTGGACCTGGTTAAAGGGATGGAGAAAGCAGGAGTTAAAGAAGTTGTATACACAGATATTTCCCGGGATGGTACCCTGGAGGGTCCCAACCTGGAGGCTACTAAAGATATAGCTGAAAATACCACAATAAGCATTATTGCCTCGGGAGGAGTGTCTTCACTGGCAGATATCCGGGGAGCCAGGGAACTGGAAGCCTCAGGTATAAGCGGTATAATAGTAGGTCAGGCTCTTTACAAGGGGAAATTTACCCTGGAGGAAGCCCTGGAGGCAGCGAAATAAGATTATTAGAACAGGGGGATTTAATTGTTGGCTAAGAGAATCATTCCATGTCTGGATGTTAAGGAAGGAAGGGTAGTAAAAGGAGTAAAGTTTGTAAACTTAAGGGATGCGGGAGATCCTGTTGAGCTTGCCGGGTTCTATGACCAGGCTGGTGCTGATGAACTGGTTTTTCTGGATATCACTGCTTCTTATGAAAAGAGGAAAACAATGATTGATGTTGTTTCCAGGACAGCTGAAAAGGTTTATATTCCCTTTACTGTTGGTGGGGGGATAGGAACTATAGATGAGATTAAGGACATATTGAGCGCCGGGGCTGACAAGGTTTCGTTAAACACGGCAGCTTTTCAAAAACCCGACCTGATTAATGAAGGGGCGGAAAAATTCGGCACCCAGTGCATTGTGGTAGCAGTAGATGCCAAGAGAAATGAAGATAAAGATGACTGGGATGTCTATATCCATGGCGGAAGAACCAGTACGGGGCATTCGGCCCTGGAGTGGGTAGAAGAAGCAGAAAAGAGGGGAGCAGGAGAAATTTTATTAACCAGTATGGATTCTGACGGGGAGAAGGACGGCTATGACATTCCCCTTAACTCTGCTGTTGCAGAGAGGGTAAATATACCTGTTATTGCTTCAGGGGGTGCTGGAGAGATGAAGCATTTCCTGGAGGCACTGACTGCAGGTAAGGCAGATGCAGCTCTGGCTGCTTCAGTTTTTCACTACCGGCAGTTTTCTGTAAAGGAAGTCAAAGAGTATCTGGCGGAGAATGGGGTGGAGGTGCGCTTATGATGGAGATAGATAAGCTTAAATTTGATGAAAGGGGTTTAATCCCGGCCATTATTCAGGAGGTTTCCAGCCGTCAGGTGCTTATGCTGGCTTACATGAATAAAGAATCCTTACAAAAAACTCTGGAGGTGGGTAAGACTTGCTTTTGGAGTCGGAGCAGGCAAAAGTTTTGGTTAAAGGGAGAGTCCTCAGGACACTTTCAGGCAGTTAAAGAAATCTATTACGATTGTGATGCAGATACTCTCCTTATACTGGTGGAACAGACGGGAGTCGCCTGTCATAAAGGGGAAATGACCTGCTTTCATAATAAATTTTCCAAAGAGGAAAAAACTAAAAATGATTGATTATCATCTTCATACGGCAAGATGCTGCCATGCTCGGGGCACAATGGAGGATTACTATGAAGAAGCCCGTCGAAAAGGCCTGGAAGAGATTGGTTTTGCAGACCATTTTCCCCTGGATATTCTTGATTTTGACCCTCCTGTGAGGGTAACCATGGAAGGCCATGAACTGTCAGATTATATTGAAGAAGTATTCCGGTTACAATTAAAAGGAGGAAGTCCTGGCGTAAAATTAGGTGTAGAAGTTGACTTTTTGCCCGGCAGGGAAGAAATAATAAAAAAAGAAATGTCCAGACATCCCTTTGACTATGTAACAGGCTCTGTTCACTTTTTGGAAAACTGGGACTTTACCAATCCCCAGGTGGCCTGTGAATATTCTAGACTAAGGGA
>CAYYWR010000057.1:0-7874 GCA_964474145.1 uncultured Syntrophomonadaceae bacterium | reverse complement strand
TTATAGAAGATACAGGGAAGATAATGCTCCTTAGAAAAATTATCGAAAGAAATAAAGAGGAATTATCCCTTTTTAAACACATGGGAGAGCAGCAGGGGGCCTTAGAAAACCTTCTGGAACTCTACAATGAGCTAAAGCGTTCCTGTATCCCCGTTGAGGATATAAAAGAACATATATATAAAACCCGAGAAGCCCGGCATGGGGAAGTAGAGGAGGAGCAGAAGGAGCAGAAGAAGGAAAAGGAGCAGGGAATTAATACTGGTCTAGAGGATAGGGTTAGAGTTAATATGGGTTTAACAGAAAAGATTAAAGACCTGGAACTGATCTTTACAGAGATGGATAAGGAGTTAAAGGATCTTTACCTGGATTCTGAGGACTATCTTGAGTTTCTTGCAGATAATGTTTCCCGCACCCCTTATTTGTCCCGGGCCCGGTTATGGATAGACGGCTTTTACGGGTTTACCAACCAGGAATATAAAATTTTAGAGAAATTGCTAAAACACTGCAGACAGGTAACAGTTTGCCTGTGTTTGGACCATGACTATAAGCTGACAGAAAAGGTGGAGGAATTAAATCCCTTTTATACAGTGGCCGTAACCTGTCAGCGGTTAAAGGATATAGCCGGTAAACTGGGAATTAATACGGAAACTATGATGATGCCGGGGCCTTTTGAAAAACCAAACCGCTTTTTTCAAAATCCAGTTTTGAGCTATCTGGAGCAAAATATACACACTCATCCGGTGAAGCCTTTTACTGGTAATTGCCAGGTGGGCTTTTGGGGGGACTCCGGGGAGGACATGCCCCCTGCAGGAGGCGGGGACATGCCCCCTGCAGGGGACGCCAACTACTGCCAGGAAAAGGCGCAGGGGGGCATAACCTCCCGGGGGGACATGCCCCTCTGCCTGACTGCCGCGACTAACCGCCGGGCTGAAGTGGAGGACCTGGCCCACCAGCTGATTGTCCTGGCCCGGGATGGAGGATACCGCTGGAGAGACATGGCTGTAATGGCCGGGAATCTGGAGGATTATGCCGACATAATCTCTACGCTGTTTACAGATTATGATATACCCTTTTTTCTGGATTTAAAACGGCCTGTGGCAAACCATCCCCTGGTAGAATTTATTCGCTCTGCCCTGGAAATTGTAAATTATAACTGGGGCTACGATGCGGTTTTCCGCTGTGTGAAAACCGGGATGATCCTCCCGCAACCAGATGGTGAAAAGGAGGCTGAAGAGAAGGACTGGTGGGAAAGTCTTTACCAGCTGGAAAACTATGTGCTCTGCTTTGGAATAAAGGGATCCCGGTGGCTGGGGAGTGGCAGGTGGGAATTTTTACAGAGGGGTTCCCTGGAGGATAGCAGCCATGATGATAAGCTGTCTCCAGAGGAAGAAGCTTACCTGGAATTGATTAATGAAACCAGGGATTCAGTCAGGGCGCCCCTTATAGATTTTCAGGAGGAAATAACCCGGGGGTTAACAGTTGAAAAAAAGGTTAGGGCCCTTTATAACCTGCTTCAAAGGGTGAGGGCCCCGGAACTTCTGGAGAGGTGGAGCGGGGAAGCCCTGGAAAAGGGGAACCCGGAAAAGACCCGGGAGCATCAGCAGGTTTATAAGGGAGTCATTGAACTGATGGATCAGGTAGTAGAGATAATGGGTGGCCAAGAGATGTCTCTGAACCTGTTTTCTCAGATTATAGAATCCGGGTTTCAGGACCTTCGCCTGAGCCTGGTTCCTCCCTCCCTGGATCAGGTTTTAGTAGGGAACCTGGAAAGGACCAGAACGGGAAATATTGAGTTTGCCTTTATTCTGGGAGTAAATGACGGAGTGCTGCCCTCCCGACCCCGGGAGGATGGGGTTTTTACTGAGGAGGAAAGGGAGTCTCTAATTAATGGGGGCCTGGACCTGGCTCCTGGCAGCCGACGCCGGGTATTGGATGAACAGTTTCTCATTTACATGGCTCTTACCAGGGCTTCCCGGGGGCTTGGGTTAAGCTATCCCCGGGCCGACGAAGAAGGTAATACCCTTATGCCCTCTCTTTTGGTAAGCAGAATAAAGGAAATTTTCCCATCTGCTGCGGAAAAAAACACCCTGGAGGCTGCCGGCGAGATTGAAGAAGGGGAGGAGTTAAGCTTTCGGCTGGTACATCCCCGCAGAACCATATCTCAGCTGGCAGCCCGGCTGAGCCGCTGGGGTAAGGGAGAAAACATAGACTCCTCCTGGTGGGAAATATACAACTGGTATGCCAGCAAAAAAGAGTGGCACCGCCAGGGGAAGCTTTTGCTGGGGGGGCTTTTCTACAGAAACCAGGAAGAGCCCCTGCAAAAAGAAACAAGCAGTAGTCTTTATGGTCAGCATCTAAAAGCCAGTATATCCCGCCTGGAAAAATACCGGGCCTGCCCCTTTTCCCACTTTGCTTCATACGGTTTAGGTCTGAAGGAAAGACAAGTATATCGCCTGGAAGCACCGGATATAGGCCGTTTTTTCCATGCGGCCCTTTATCAACTGTGCCATTCTATAAAGGAAAAGGGTCTGGAATGGAGCCAGATACCTCCTGATGATTTCTTTTTCCTGGCAGAAAAAGAAGTGGAAAAGCTCTTGCCCCGCTTACAATCAGAAATACTATTGAGCAACAACCGCTACCGTTTTCTGGCGGAAAAGCTAAAAGATACTGTGGGCAGGACGGCGGTATTCATGGGAGAACACTTCCGGCGGAGCAAATTTGAGCCGGTGGGGCTTGAGATTTCCTTCGGGAGAGAGAAAGATCTTCCTCCCCTGTTCTTTAAGCTGGAAGACGGCTCCACTGTTGAACTGGTGGGGCGTATTGACCGGGTTGACCTGGCCCGGGGGGAGATGGGGGACGCTTACCTTCGGGTAATAGATTATAAGTCGGGAGACACAAAGTTGAATCTGGCGGAGGTATATCACGGTATTTCCCTGCAGATGTTAGCTTATATGGATGTGGTTATCAGCAGTGCCCGGGAATGGCTGGGGGAAGAGGTTCTCCCGGCAGCCATGCTTTATTTCCAGGTGCATGCCCCCCTGATAAAATCAAACCGGTTTATGTCTGTTGAGGAAATCAAAAAAGAGATGGTCAAGAAGTATAAAATGAAGGGTAAGGTTTTAGCCAGTCTGGAAGCGGCAAAATTAATGGACAGCGGGCTTCATAAACCGGGCTATTCAGATATTATACCTGCTGGTGTTACCAGGGAAGATGTTTTCCATAAAAAATCCCAGGTTTTTCAGCAGGCCCAGTTTGAACTTCTCCGCTGTCATACGAGACAGACCATAAAGGATATAACCCGGGATATAATCAGGGGTCAACTGCATATAGCCCCTTTTCGCATGGGAGATAAAAGGGCCTGTAAATTCTGTTCTTACAGGCCAGTCTGCCAGTTTGACCCCTTAATACCGGGCAACCAGTTTAGATATTTCAAGGAGGAAAAGGAAGAAGCTATCTGGTCATTGCTTAATAAGGATTATAAGGATGACAAGGATTACAGGGGAAATGACGGATTGGGAGGGAATAATGATGATAAATAAACCGCCATCACTACCTGAAATGCCTCCCGGCAGCAGCTGGACAGAGGAGCAGTGGGAGGCTATTCACAGTCAGGGCAGGGATATACTGGTATCTGCCGGGGCAGGTTCTGGAAAAACCAGGGTTTTAGTTGAGAGAATAATACAGCTTATAACAGATCAGCACAACCCTTTGGAGGTGGATGGACTGCTGGTGGTTACCTTTACCAATGCAGCAGCTGCAGAAATGAGGCAGCGAATTGCCAGGGCCTTAGAGGATGCTATTAAAGAGGACCCCGGTTCTTACCATCTTCGTCGTCAGCTTTTTTTACTGAACAAGGCTTTCATAACCACCCTTCACTCATTTTGCAGCAGTGTTTTAAAAAGGTATTATTACCATACGGATATCGACCCCTCCTTTCGTATTATGGAGGAAACAGAGGCAGAGCTTTTGCGTTACGAAGTTTTAGAGAGTGTGCTGGAGGAAAAGTATGAAAACTCCCATGAGGACAGCACTTTTTACCGCCTGGTGGAGGTTTACAGCACTGATCGAGGGGATACACCCTTGCAGAACCTTATTTTAAAACTTTACAGGTTTTCCCTGAGTCATCCATGGCCTGACAAATGGTTAGAGGAAATGGTCGGCGCATTTAATTTGAACAGTCCGGAGGAACTGCTGGAAACAGCCTGGATGGAAACCCTGCTGATGGAATGCAGGCAACAGCTGGAGGGCCTGACCCAGCAGCTCCAGGAAGGGATTCGCATCTGCAAAGAGCCCGGCGGCCCTGACCCTTATCTGCAGAATTTAGAAAGTGAACTGGAGATGCTGGAAAAACTGCTGGCGTCCTCCAGGGTCTCCTGGCAGGAACTACAAAAGGAACTGAAGGCGTGTTCCTTTGTCAAACTTAAAGCCTGCAGGGGTAATGATTATGACCAGAATTTAAAGGACAGGGCCAAAGGCATGAGGGATAGAGTTAAAAAGTCCCTGGAGAATTTAGAACAGGACTTATTTCAGCAGCCCCTGGAAAAACATCTGGAGATTATAAGGTGTATGGCCCCTGAAATGAAGGAGCTGGCTAACCTGGTTCTATCCTTTAAAGAAGCTTACAACCTGGCCAAGGCGCAGCGGAGAGTGGTAGACTTTTCCGACCTGGAACACCAGACTTTAAAAATATTGAGCTGCCCTGATTCCGGTGGGGAAGAGCTAACTCCATCGGAAGCTGCCCGGGAATACAGGGGCCGATTTGTCCAGGTCCTGGTAGACGAGTACCAGGATATTAACCTGGTGCAGGAATATATTTTGAAACTGGTATCCCGCCGGGAGCGGGGAAGGGAAAACCTGTATATGGTGGGGGATGTAAAACAGAGCATTTATGGTTTCCGCCTGGCGGAACCCGGACTATTCCTGCAAAAAGCAAAGGATTTTACCCGGGGTAGGGGGAGGGGAAAATGTATTGACCTCTACCGCAATTTCCGCAGCCGCAGGGAAATATTAGACGGCGTAAACTATTTATTCCGCCAGATAATGGATGAAAAAGTAGGAGATATAGCTTATGAGGGAAAAGCAGAGCTTATTTACGGAAATTCTTACCCCCCTGAAATAAAGGAAAAGGAAAGTGAAAGAGAAAGGGAAAAGGAAGGGCAGCAGAAAGTAGAAAGGGAGGAAAGGGGCGGGGATAAGGGATCACCCCTGGAAGTACTTTTAATATCCAGGGCTGATTTTAGAGAGGCAGAAAAGGAAAAAGAAAAGGGTAAGGGTAAGGGAAAGGGAGATGCCAGTGGCGGTGCAAAGGGTGTGCAAAGGAGTTACCGGGCAGCAGGAGAAGATGCAGCAGAAGGTGAAGGAGAAGGGGAAATCCAGGAGGGTCTGCAGGAGGCATTAAATGAAGAAGAGTGGGAAAATGCCAGCCTGGAGGGCCGCTTGATTGCCAGTAAAATAAAGGAAATGGTAGGCGACGGCCCATTGCAACCGGAACAAATATGGGATAAAGAGGAAAAAAGGATGCGACCCATAACCTACCGGGATATTGTCATCTTGCTGCGCTCTGCTCCCAACTGGATTTCCCCTATCCTGGAGGAGTTGAAGTCACAGGGCATACCCGCTTATGCTGAACTGGGCACCGGCTATTTTGAAGCGGTGGAAGTTGAAGTAATGCTTTCCCTTTTAAGGGTCATTGATAACCCCTACCAGGATATACCTCTGGCAGCAGTTTTACGCTCCCCCCTGGTGGGGCTTTCGGCAGAAGAACTGGCTCTCATCAGGACTGAAAACCAGGGCCGGACTTTTTATGATGCTGTAAAAGAATATAATGACCGGGGTAATCCGGAGTTGATGGATAAGCTTCAAGATATTCTGGGCAAAATACAGGACTGGCAGGATCTGGCCCGCCAGGGGGCTTTGGCCGACCTTATATGGCAGATTTACCGGGATACCGGATTTTATGAACTTGCCGGGGGCATGGCCGGGGGGCAGCAGAGGCAGGCCAATCTGCGGGTGCTGTACCACCGGGCCCGCCAGTATGAAGCTACTTCTTTCCGGGGGCTTTTCCGCTTCCTGTGGTTCATAGAAAAGTTGAAGGAAGGGGGAGGGGATATGGGCACTGCCAGGGCCCTGGGAGAGCAGGAAAATGTAGTTCGCCTGGGCACCATACATAAGAGCAAGGGCCTGGAATACCCCATAGTGTTTTTGGCCGGCCTGGGAAAACAGTTTAATCTGAAGGACCTTAAAGGAGATTTTCTGCTGCATAACAAGATGGGCTTAGGGCCCCGGTTCGTAGATGCCAAAAATCGAGTAGTCTATCCTACCCTGCCCTTCATGGCCCTAAAAAAACGTTTGCACCGGGAAGTTATAGCCGAAGAAATGCGTGTCATGTATGTAGCCTTAACCAGGGCAGAGCAAAAACTGCTTTTGGTGTCAACTGTCAAGGATGTGCATAAAGAGCTGGAAAAATGGCAGGAATTTCAGCAGGGAAGCATGTGTTCCGGGGAGGCTCTTTTATCGGGTTACCAGAGAGCCAGGGCCAAAAGCTATCTGGACTGGATTGGCCCGGCCCTGCTGCGACACCCCCGGGCCACCTGTTTGCGGGAAATGCTAAACAATAATAAAAATATATCCTGTTTTCCCCAGGGAGAACCTTCTGCCTGGAAGTTCACCCTTTTAACCCAGGAGGAAGTTATCCGGGATAAGCAGCAGGTAGAAGGTGACGGTATAAAAGAAGAAGAGAAAAATATCTGGGAAAACCTCAAGGCAATGAATCCTATACCTGTAGAGGAAAAAGAAAAGGAAAAGGAGGAAATAAACCGGTGCCTTGCCTGGCAGTATCCCTACCACCTGTCTACAATCCACCTGGCCAAAGTATCTGTTTCAGAATTAAAAAATAAACACGGGGAAGCATTTGAACAGGAATATACCCCTTTGCACCCTGTGCACAGAGCACCTGAACCACAGCTTTTTCAGCGGCCCCGGTTTATAGAAGGGGAAAAGCTCTCTAAAGCAGAAAAGGGCACGGCCTACCATACAGCTCTGCAGCATTTTGACCTGAGACTGACTCCCGGGGAGGATACTGTAAAAAAACAGCTGGATAGTATGCTGGAAAGAGGCCTTATCACCCCTGAAGAGAGGGAGGCAGTGAAGGAAAAAGATATAAAAAACTTTTTTGCAGGCCCCCTGGGCCAAAGGATGAGGAGAGGACTGCAGGTTTTCCGGGAGGTTCCCTTTACATTGACCCTTCCTCCAGAAATGGTTTATCCCTCCTGGTCCGGGACAGAACAGGAAAAAGCTGGTCAAAATGTTCCACTGGATAATGAAGCCATCCTTGTTCAGGGAGTTATAGACTGTGTCTTAAAGGAAAAGGAGGGACTGGTGCTAATTGATTACAAAACAGATAATACCCAGGGATTAGATCTGGAGGACCTCAAGAACCGCTATTTTTACCAGCTTCAACTTTACAGCCAGGCCCTGGAAAATATATGGAAGGAGAAGGTGAAGGAAAAATACTTGTACTTTTTTCACGGAGACCTGGTGATACCGGTGGACTGAAAATTATAGCACAGTAAAATGAAAATCATATTATAGTAGTAAAATAGTTTCGCTTAAAAAACTTCCTTAAACATAATTTAATCCAGGAATTAATACTTTATATTAAAGGCCAGTATTAAAGAAATAAAAATGAAGAAATTACAAATTGTTAATCTTTCTTTATACTTTCTTTTTAAATTTTACAGATTTTTAGAAGGAAAACCTTCCTTAATAAAAGAAGTAAATAAAAGAAGTAAGTAGTAAGTTAATAAAAGAAGTAAGTAGTAAGTTAAGTAATAAATAATTAGTAAATAATTATAAGTGATTCGCTGCAAAAACCA
>CAYYWR010000056.1:1413-7879 GCA_964474145.1 uncultured Syntrophomonadaceae bacterium | reverse complement strand
AGAAAATGGACCCAAAAAAAGGCCCTGGAGCTTGAACTTAACGGGTTCGTTAAAAATCTGGAAGACAAAAGCGTAAAAGTAGTCCTGGAAGGTCCTTCAGATGTAGTCGAAAAAATGAAAGAAGAATGCTGGAAAGGACCAGAGAAAGCACATGTCACAAGCATAGAAGAAATCGACCGAGCCAGGGAGGTAAAACCCGGCTTCCGCATATTGAAATGATGACCATGAAAAGTGTGGGGACTTCTAATCCTGAAACAATAGTGAAAAAGAAGGAGCGTTAAGTATAGGGCTTCACGGGGACCATGCAAATAAAGAGCTTTAGCTGGTAGCATATTTATGCTACAATATAAATATAGTTATAGGCATAACTACCCTTAATAAGGAGAACTACCTTAATAAGGAGTTATGAAATGATAGGAGTGAAAAAATGACAAAGAAAATTATTTTGCGGCAGATGGGCGGATCTATTGGTGCCACAATACCTAAAGAAATTGCTGATCGTTTCCACCTTAACAAAGGTGGTGAAGTGTTTGTTTCTGAAACTGATAGAGGCATCTTAATAACACCGTACGACCCAAACTTTGAAAAAGCTATGGCTGTATATGAAAAAGGGGCCAAAAAATATTGCAATGCACTTCGAGAACTGTGTCGCTTTACTGGCTTATAATTATTATTAAGAATCTTATTTAAAACCCGCGCAATACCCACCAGGCCCAAAATCCCAGCAAATAAACTCCCAGCAAGCGTACCAGTATAATGGAATTACGGACCCCCATCCACTTTACCGTTTCCGGAGTAGCAAAGGGAAACACCAAGGGAAGCAAAGCAACTGGCAGTAGCAAGGGTGCATAGATCGCCTTGGCCCAGGAGTCAACATTCCCACCCTGTTGATCTATCATAACCAGAGGAACAAGACCCAGCAATGCTAGCGCCCCAACCAAAACCAGCACTAACACGTACCACTTTGCCATCCTGTTAACCAGGAAGTAGAATTTTTGCAACTGAGGAACGTGTTCCGGACAAACTGCCATCTTCTTGCCCTCAGCGTTAAGCCCGAAACGATTTGGAGTTTCCACGGTAATATTTTTCAAACGTCTTTCTGAACGGTTGCACCACACACATTTTTCCATAAACGTAACATCCTTTCAGGATTCAGTTCCATCTTCTTCTGGCTTTCTCAGGTGTCGCGCCAAGTTAATATCGGCTACCTGGCTCTTTAATATCCCTTATTTGTTTATAAAGTTTTGGTATCCTTCCATTAAAAAAATCTCCTGTGTTAACTCTTTTTGTCACCTTATAGATGCTCCAATATGTGCTGTCGCAGCTCTTTGTAAGCAAGAGCACCGGTGGTATGCCCCTTGTTGATCACCGATACTGGGCACTCGCCGTAAGATTCTTTTTGTCGCTGGAACCTGATTAATCGATCATGACGGGGATGGCAGTTACATTGGCCAGAGTGCCAATACCCGCCTGAAATTCCTTCATAGAGCGATGAAAAGGTGCCCTTATCAGAAAAAGATTCGCCGGTATATTCATCTTCCCGAGAGGGAAAATGCCCTTAAAGCCGTAGTCAAAGGGTGTTTCGCTGGCACCGTCAGGCTTAATTCCGCCAGGGTTTCCGCTAAGCTTGCTGATTCTGCACTTTCCCGGAAGTACTTGGGCATAAACTTTGCCCCCAAACTTACTGCCACTGTATCAATTATCCCGTGAATACTCATTTTTTCATCTCCTATCTCATTATTGTATACTTGTATGCTTGTATACTTGTATGCTTGTATGCTTGTATGCTTGTATACTTGTATACTATTGCTGTGTTTTGATTTTATCTTAACTCAGCATGATCATTTTTAGACCTGCCGGAAGGGAGGTTATTGTAAAAAAAATTGGAAATGTAATTTATTATTATTAGCCTCCCAAAAGTTGGGGGGGATTAGAAAAAATGCAGAAAAGTATTAGGTTTAATTGTTAAAGTTTAATAAAGTTCTGGATGGAAAACCGGAGCAGAAAATTCTATTGCTAATTCAGCATATTCTCACTTTAACCAGATAAATTTTTTTAAAATTAACTTGACATACAGCAGGTAATTTTAACATAGTTGTAACATTGACTTGAAAAGCTGTAACAATTGCCATGTAAGGTAGAGGTATGAACATCAATAATAATTTCTATGAAGGAGGAGGAGGATTTTATGACAAATGACAGATGGAACAGTTTTCTTCTAGCAGTAAAGGATAATCAAGAGTTGTTTAGCAAGTTAAAAGATGTGCAGACCAAGGAGCAGGTATTGAAATTAGCTGAACAATATGGCATTGAGCTGCAGATGACAGACTTAGAATCCGCAGGTGACAAAAAAAATAAAAGTTTATCAGATCAACAGCTGGAAAAAGTAGCTGGAGGATCTGGTAGTCTTAGCTGTCCTAAATGCAATAGCAATAATTTAGGCGGACATCAATGGTGGTGGACTTGCAATTCATGCGGGCATTTTTGGCCAATTTAAAGAACTAGTAATTAAGGAATGGCAGGAAACAGGCAATGTTGTTTTAGAGCTCGAAGGGATGAGCTTTGTACTAGCACTGTTCATACTTGTTAATAAAAGGAAGAAAATATTAGCAAACAGGAGGAAAATATGAAAAAATACGGAAAAGTTGCACTATCAGGAATTTTAGCGTTAGGAATAGCTGTAGGAGGAGTGTTTACTGGATCTGGAACAGTTTCAGCTCACCCGGATCACGACCATACCTCATTAAAGATCACATTTAATGAACAAAAGCTTGTTCATGTACGTAAATTTGCTAGTGAAGTCGGTACTGATGTTAGTTGGAATGGAGATACAAGAACTGCAACGCTTGCTAATGAGACGAGTACGTTGGCACTTCGTATTGATTCTGAGACTGCTAAAATTAATGGTAAAACGATTACGATCAGCCCAGCACCACAAATAGTAGATGGAAAGACAATGGTTTCTAAACATCTATTAAACTATGCATTTGGCATAAGAGATACATTAACGCAAGTCATAACAGAGGAGGAAGTTCTGGAATTTCAGCAAAGCTGGGGAGAAGGAATTGTGCATATCGGAAAAGTATACAGCGAGGGTGGCGACTATGAAGCTGCCGCTTCTGAACATATCGAACGTTTCTATGGTTATGACATGAACAATGTTCTTTTCAAACCAACTTTAGCTAGAGAGGAACGTTTCCGCGGCACCTTTGAAAGTGCTTTGTCTTATTTCACAGGAGGAGATATTTCCGAGGATAAAGGCTTTGCTATTACACCTTGGTCAGACGTACGATGGGAAAATGAAGGGGTTATCATTGAAGGAAATAAGGCTGTAAGTATGGGCGTGTATTATTTCACACCAGCTAATGGTGGAGAACCTGTCGAAGTAGAATACACTTTCGCTTTTACAAGAAATAATGATGGTGACCTGAAAATTGTCCTTCACAGTTCTCATCTCCCATATAGTAATTAGCTTGTTAAATAGCAAATATGCTTAATTTATAACTTATTACTTATTACTTATAAGAGGTTCTTTGACTATAAAGGATCTCTTATTTCTTTAGAATTATTATTTTCATTTCATGTGGAGAATTATTTAGTTAATAATCCCTTAGGGGGATTATTTTCCATCCCAGGTAGAGGTCTGGTTAGGCGCCAGAACCACTCATTTAGTCATCCTATATCCAACACTTCTAACAGTCTCGATGATATTCGGATTAGCATCTGCATCCTCTAGCTTTTTGCGCAGGCGTCGAATATGTACATCGACAGTACGTGTCTCATAAAATTGATCTTCGTGCCATAATGAATCTAACAAATTATCTCTGGTAAATACTTTTCCAGGGTTTTTTGCTAATAGGATCAGCAGTTCAAACTCTAGATAGGTCAAAGTTAAGGAGTTGCCGTTAACATATACAGTGCGATCAATGTTGTCAATTGCTAAACCATGAATGATAATACTATCCTTCCTTTTAGATGGTGTTTCATTGGTTCTAGCTAGCATCTTTTTTAAGCGTGCTAAAAGCTCATGATAGCGCACAGGCTTATTCAGATAATCGTCAGCTCCAAGCTCTAACCCCAGCACTGTTTCAACTTCACTGTCTTTAGAGGTCAACATAATCACTGGCATCTGGCCATGGGTGCCATGTTGTCTGATGGCACGCAGTACCTCTAAGCCATCTATACCGGGCAGCACAATATCTAGGATTGCTGCATCCAGGGAGGATTCATCTAAATGCTGCAAAGCGTCTTCCCCGGTAAAGCAAACCGTGGTGGTAAAGCCGTTTTTCTTCAAGGCAGCTTGCAAGAGCTTTGCTACTGCACCATCGTCATCAACAACTAAAATGTGCTTATTCAAAATAATCCCTCTTTTTTAAGCATAAGTTTACTAGATTTTTTTATAAATTATAGCTTAATATCAATCTGATTTCAAGAAAAATGAGCATTTTAAGAATTAGTTAACATTTTGGTAACATAACAACGATTTTTTGTAACAATGAGATTGTATGCTTATATAAGTATTTCAATTTATAGTTGTCGCCTTTAAATTAAAAGATATTTGGAAGGAGAGTGGCTAATTATGGCTGAATGTAGAAGGGGAGGCAGTAAATGAAGTCTATCAGAGGAAAAATGCTAATCTGGTTTGGTTTGCCATTATTTGTGTTGTTAACAATCCTGGGGATAGTGAATTATAACCAGGTGCGGCATACGGTTATACCTTTGACCGAGGATTTGAGTAAAGAAATATTAGTAGCCCGTTCGGCTGAGATTGGCCGGCTTATTGAAGGTTACATCAATGATGTAATAATTATGTCAGAGCGCAATTTGATTAGAGAGGGTGATATGCAAAAAATTAAAGCAGATTTAGTCGCTAGAGCCGACAGTAAAAACGATGATTACGAGATTTTATTTTATACAGACAGAGAGGGAGACTTTGTAACTACTCTCGGGCATGAGGGGAATATTAGCGACCGTGACTATTACGAAGCCATCATATCAGGAGAGCATAGTTATTATGTTGGCGAACCCGTTGTTTCCCGCTCAACAGGTGAGTTGATTTTTGTAGTTGCCAGTGCTGTTTATAATGAGCAAGGCGAAAAGACGGGGTTAATGGCTGCTACCGTGCTGTTAAAGACGCTTTCAGGGATTGCCGAGGCTATAAGTATTGGCGAGAGCGGCTTTGGTTATATTGTTGATCATAATGCGCTGTTAATTGCTCACCCCAATGAAGAGCTAGTTATGAAGTTAAACTTCATGGATTCAGAGGAACTAGGTTATGTAGGTCTGACGGAGATAGGTCAGAAGATGAGTTCAGGAGAGTCTGACGTGCTGACTTATGTAAGGCCTAATGGCTCTAATTTAGTGACGGCCTTTAACCCTATTCCCAACACACCTGACTGGGCTTTGGGGATTTCTATGTATGTGGATGATTTGATGGGACCCGCTGCAGGGTTGATGCGCAGCATTATAGCTATTATGGTAGGAATTCAAATAGTTGTAATGCTTATTGTGTTTATGATTTCGCGGCGTATCACTTCACCAATCCTTAATCTCAAGGAAGGTGTTAAAATTGTTAGCTCTGGCAATTTAGAGCATACTTTAAATATTGATACCGGTGATGAACTGGAGGTTCTAGCCCGGGATTTTAACAAGATGAAGACAGACCTCAAAAAATATATCTTGAATTTGCAGAAGACTACTGCTGAGAAAGAGCGGATTGCAGGCGAATTAGAGGCTGCAAATAAGATACAGACCAGCATGCTGCCCCGGCTTTTCCCGCCTTATCCTGATATGACCCATTTAGACCTTTATGCTACCATGGAGCCGGCTAAAGAAGTAGGCGGGGATTTCTACGACTTCTACCTCATAGATGAAAATAAGTTTTCTTTCTGCATCGGGGATGTATCAGGGAAGGGCATACCGGCGGCCTTATTTATGGTGATAACAAGAACTATCTTAAAAAATCAGGCCCTTAAGGGCAGCTCATTGTCAGAAATATTTTATCAGGCTAACAATCTGCTCTGTTCCAATAACGAAGAGAATATGTTTGTCAGTGTATTCATGGGTATTCTGGACACAAGCAGCGGGGAAATGGAATATATAAATGCCGGTCACAATCCGCCTTTGCTCTCGCGAGCCCGTCAGGATTATGAGTTTTTGCCTGTGCATAAGCACCTGGTTCTTGGTGCCATGGACGGGTTTCAATATGCCACTCAGAGTACCCGGCTAAACCCCCGGGATAATATATTCATATATACCGACGGCATCACGGAAGCTGCTAATGAACAAGAGGAGCTATTTGGGGATAACAGGATGGTCGAAACTATAAATAAGTTAAAGGGTAAGCATGTCAAGGAAATCATTTTCGGGATGCGCCAGGAGCTTGACCGGTTTGTCCTTGACACGCCAGCCTCTGATGATGTAACAATGCTCACCCTGACACGAAACAGCGGCACCGGTAGTTAGT
>CAYYWR010000056.1:0-1313 GCA_964474145.1 uncultured Syntrophomonadaceae bacterium | reverse complement strand
CCGGAAGCTGCTAATGAACAAGAGGAGCTATTTGGAGATAACAGGATGGTTGAAACAATAAAAGGGTTTAAGTCATCTCCCTGGTAAATTAAACTTTAGCAGGCGGACAGTAAGCATGTAAAGGGGAAATTGTCATGGAACAGACAGCTATAAAGCCATATCACTTGTTTAATTACGCAGAAGGCAGTTATCTGATTAACATTGAAGAGATGACGGCTGTCATTGCCGGTGCAGCCACAGCCAGGATGTTGGCAAAGATCCGCAGGCAGCCAACCCTGATAAAGGGGAATGGTATCATCGCTGAACTGAAATCACTGGGACTACTGGCAAAGTCAAAGGGTAAAGAGAAGGCCGCCGCCGCCAAAAAGGAGTATCCCGTAGTCAATCTGTCTCTTTTTCTCACCCAATCCTGTAATTTGAATTGTGTGTACTGCTATGGTGACGGGGGAGCCTACGGCACGGGGGGTAATATGGAGGAGAAAACAGCGTATCAGTCCGTTGACTGGTTAATAAAGAAGTCAGGGGAGTTAAAGCAGATCCACATAGGTTTTTTTGGCGGTGAACCTTTTCTTAAATTTCCTTTGATGCAGGCTGTGGTGGAATATGCCCGGCAGAGAGCTGCAGAAGCCGGCAAAAAAGTGAGTTTTTACGCCACCAGCAACGGGACATTATTTTCTGATGAGGTTATTGACTTTATCAAAGAAGAAGAGATATCTGTTCTCGTTAGTTTTGATGGCCCCAGGGAAATTCAGGATGCACAGCGACCCTATGCCAATGGAGAGGGTTCTTATGCTGCTGTGGTACCTCAGATAAGGAAACTACTGGCGGCTGTTCCGGAAACGCCGGGGCATGCAGTGTTAGTTGGCCATACTGACCCGCAGCTAGTTAAAGAGGCCCTTGAGGAAATCGGGTTTACAAATACTTCTCTGGTGCCGGCATCCCCTTCTTTGTTCACAGATAATAAAGAAAAGCAGACAAGAGACAGCGGGCAGCTTCTTCATGAACTGGAAACACAGGCCAGGAAATGGCTGGCTGGTATAGAAAAAAGAGATGTCCATGCTCTAAAGGAGCTGGCTGAAAAAAGTTATTTGTATCAAGGAATGCTTTCCCTGTTACATAACAGCAAAAGACGGCATGCCTGCGGCGCTGGTTTGGGAATGATGGCTGTATCATGGGAGGGTGATGTTTATTTGTGCCACCGTTTTGTGGGTCGAAAGGAATATAAACTGGGCAGCATTTACGCAGACACCTTAAAGCGAAAGGAGTACCAGGAAAGTCCCACAATTAATAATCCTGTCTGCTCTGTCTGCTTT
>CAYYWR010000055.1:0-8026 GCA_964474145.1 uncultured Syntrophomonadaceae bacterium | reverse complement strand
TCACTCTCCTGAGTCAGCAGGAGGCCTTATGACTTCAGATTTTATTTCTATCCATGCAGAGGAAACAACAGAATTAATTTTAGAAAAAATTAAAGAACTGGAGCCGGATGATTCTGAAATAATTTCTTATGCTTATGTGGTAGATGAAGATAAGAAGCTGATCGGTGTTGTGTCGTTACGGGAAATTTTTATTGCTGAACAGGGTACCAGAATTAAGGATATTATGCATGAAAATGTGGTTAGTGTTAGCTTGACGACAGACCAGGAAGAAGTTGCTGCTTTTTTAGACAGGTACGGGTTGCTGGCTATTCCCGTAGTTGACGGAGAAAACAGGCTGCAGGGTATTGTTACTCTGGATGATATAGTAGAAGTTATAGAGGCGGAAACCACAGAAGATATATATAAGCAATCCGGCCTGTCTGTTACAGGCACTGAATTCCTGAGAAGTGAGAAGATTATAAAGGCGCCTATTCTTTTAATACTTAAATTAAGGATACCCTGGCTGGTAATTGTGCTGGTGGGAGGTTTACTGGCAGGTGGCATAATCGGGCAGTTTGAGGAGATACTAGAATCAGTAGTTATTCTGGCTTTTTTTATCCCTGTTATTATGGATATGGGAGGAAATGTAGGAACTCAATCTTCTACAATTTTTGTCCGGGGTGTGGTGCTGGGGCAGATTGATGTGAAAAAGGCGTGGAAATATTTAGGCAAAGAAACTCTCGTGGGCTTGACTATAGGAGCTTTGTCCGGAACAGCCGCAGGACTGGTAGCATATATATGGCAAGGAGAACCTCTGGTGGGTTTAGTGGTTTTTTTATCCATGACTTTTACCTGTGCTCTGGCCTCTACTATTGGCTACCTGTTCCCCATGTTATGTCATAAATTTGGTTTTGACCCGGCCGCCGCTGCAAACCCCTTGATAACTACAGTTAAAGATGTGACGGGTTTGCTAATATATTTTTCCCTGGCCAGCTTCTTTTTGGAACAACTTTTGTGAAACATTAAAAACTACTGGAAAGAGTATATAATTTATAAGGAAAAGCATAATATTATGCTTTTAAGCCTAAAAAGGAATTTTATATAAATCATCCGAATTAATTGATGAATAAAAACCGTGCACCATGGGCATCATAAGCTAAAAAGGAGGTTTTAGCTATGATGACTACATTTCATATTATTCACATCGTAGTAGGTGCCTGGCTAGCTTTGGCAAACTTTACAAATATTTTAACGCCTGCTACTTTAGCCGGTAATAACGTTGTTTTTGGTATTGTAATTGCCCTTTATAATGCCTATTTTCTGTTTATCAAGTCAAATGTAGACGCAAAACAGGAAGAAGGCTAGAAGTCTTAATCTTATAAGTTACTGGCTTGAAAAGGCTGCCTGCAAATTCGGGGCAGCTTTTTTAATATGAGATTATTTACAAAAAAAAGCTGAAAGTTAGAAGAACAACTGAGACGAGAGAAAATTATAATGGGTGTCCCCCTGAAAAGAGGGAAAGTGTTGATGATTGGCTAGTTATGATGGACAATGCAGGATATATTTGATAAACTTATCTTGTATTATGAAAGTATGTCAGGGGGGAGAATTATTGGGCAGGAAAAAAATTCTAGTTATAGAAGACGAGGAAAAAATATTGTCCATGGTGAAAAAGTATCTGGAGCAGGAAGCTTTTGATGTTTTTACGGCAAGAAATGGTGTAGAAGGCAAGATGATGTGGAAACAAGAGAACCCTGACTTAATAGTGCTGGATTTAATGCTACCGGAAGTAAATGGCCTTGACCTCTGTCGGGAGATAAGGAAGGACAGCAAAGTACCTGTAATTATGCTTACAGCCAAGACCCAGGAAACAGATAAAATAATTGGCCTGGAGGTAGGGGCTGATGATTACCTGACCAAGCCTTTTAGCCTGGCAGAGTTAACGGCCCGCATCAGAGCTGTTTTAAGAAGAAGCGAAGAAAAAAATACTGTTGATAATAATTCCTTCACCAGGGAAGATGTTTATATTGATCTAAGCAGTTTTGAAGTTAAATTAAGGGGTGAACCCGTTACTTTAACTCCTACAGAATTCAAAATACTGGCTTTACTTATGCAGAATCCCGGACGTGTCTACAGTCGTCTTCAACTTCTGGATGCGGCACTGGGAGAGTTGTATAGCGGTTATGAAAGGTCTATAGATACCCATATCAGTAATCTCAGGCATAAAATAGAGGAAGACCCCGCCATGCCAAAATATATTAAGACTGTTTATGGGATAGGATACAAATTTGCAAAGCATTAAGGCTTTTATATTAAGGTTGTGGTGAATCGATGAAAATTCGCAATAAATTGACTTTGGCATTTACCAGTGTGGTGCTGTTATCTACTGTTATTATAATGTTGATAGCTAATGTTTCCGTTAAGTATCTTTTTGAAGATTTTGTGGTTGAGTATAGGACTGCCAGACTTGAACAGTGGGTCAATATTTTTACTGCTTACTACCTTCAAGAAGGTGGTTGGGAAGGTATTGAGGATAGCCTGACTCCACCTGGTTACAGGAGGGGTAGAACAGGCAAACTGCCCACGAATGAACACATAATTGTGGCTGATGAAGAAGGGCGTGTTGTTTTCGATACCCATGAAAGCCTAAAAGGTGATTTGCTTTCTAAAGCAACACTGGCCGGCGGCCTACCTGTTATGATTAATAATACCCGGGTGGGCACCGTTTTTTTAAACCCTCATAAGCCTCAGGGCATTACAACCCTTTTGGAAGAAGAGTTTTCCCGCTCAGTAACAGGAGCTGTTTTAACCGGGGGGTTGATAGCGTTTCTTCTAGCTCTGGCTTTAAGTATATATTTTACCAGAAAGATATCTTCCCCTGTTGACAGGCTTATTAAGGTCGTCACAAAGTTTGCTGGTGGAAATTATAATACCAGGGTGCAGATCAAGACTAATGATGAAATAGAGCAGCTGGGAAATGCTTTTAATGCCATGGCTGATAATATAGAAAAAAATGAAGAGCTCAGAAAAAGCTTGACTGCAGATGTAGCTCATGAGTTAAGGACGCCACTGGCAGTTTTAAGGGGAAACCTTGAATCTCTGCAGGCAGGAGTTATTGAGCCCGACATGCCAGTTATCTCATCTCTACATGATGAAATAATAAGAATAACCAGGCTGGTTTATGAATTGCAAGAATTGAGTTTAGTGGAAGCTGGAAAGCTTGAGCTTAACAAGGTGGAGGTAGACACAAAAGAGCTTTTGCATAAAATCATAAGTTCATTTCAGCCTGATCTTTCTGCAAAGGAAATAAGTGTGGAGCTAAATCTTCTGGAAAACTTACCTGTAGTGAAAGTAGACCGGGACAGGATAAGTCAGGTTATCATAAACCTCCTGGGGAATGCTTTAAAACATACTCCCTCAGGGGGCAATGTGAAGATAGAGGTAGTTTCAAAACAAAAAAAGTTGCTGGTTTCTGTAAAAGACAATGGATGCGGAATTAATGAAAAAGATCTGCCTCATATATTTGAGCGCTTTTACCGTTCCCCTAAAGTTTCCTCCAGCAAAGATGGTAGTAGCGGGCTAGGCCTGGCTATTGCAAAAGGTTTTGTGGAAGCCCATGAAGGTACAATTTGGGCAGAAAACAACTCTACTGGAGGAAGCACCTTTAGTTTTACACTTCCCTTATAATTTCCTTATAAACCTATATTAAACAAAAAGCCAGGTTTAGCCTGACTTAAAATAAAATTTATCAAATAATTATCCTAATGCAATATGTAAAGGAGCAGTATGCCCGCAATTGCTCCAAAAATTGCACCGAAGGTTCCGGAATGTCCTTGGGCAATGTTTTGAGCATCTGGAATTAGCTCATCGAAGATTATATATAGCATTGCCCCTCCGGCAAAACCCAGGGATATAGACAATATGTAAGGTGATATATTACTTATGGATGAGCCAATAAATGCTCCTATACCCATGGGGACCCCGGCCATTCCTGTATACAGCAAGGTTTTAAACACATTTAAACCTCCAGCATTCATGGGAGTTGCCATGGCCAAACCTTCAGGGACATTGTGCAATGAAATAGTGACGGCCAGGGCCAAGCCTATGCTGGGAGAAGCTACATAGCCTGCACCTATAGCGATGCCTTCGGGTAGATTATGCATGGCAATACCCAATCCCAGCATAACCCCCGTTCTTATATAAGAGGTGCCTCCATCAGTGCTTTCAGAAAAGTGGGCATGGGGGAGGTATATGTCTAAAAGAAGCATAAGAATAGTTCCTAAAACCAGTCCAAATAAAGCTGTTATAAAACCACCTATTTCAACGGCTTCCGGCAAGAGGTCCGTAAAAACTATGGCCAGCATTATTCCTCCAGCAAATCCCAGGAAAAAACTGAGAAGTTCTTTTTTTGGTTTTCTGATTATAAGGGCAAAAAGACCTCCCAAGCCTGTTCCTAATATGCCTGCCAAAAATCCTATAAGGGTAATATCTAAAATATCTGCATTAAACATGGCATGTTCCTTTCTATTTATATTATTATTTCACTTACAAAGATATTTTATTGCAAAATGCCGGTATTTTCAAGGAGAATCTGTTATTATTTCTGTTGATATTGCTAAGCCTGGGGGTAAAACTTATAAATACTTTTTGCATTTTAACAGGAAAACAGGCAGTCTTGAGCCAATATATAGAGGGTGAACAATATTGAGACAGAAGAACATTTGGCATAACACTAACCTGTTGATATAATTAAAGGGGTTCCTGGAGAATGGAAGGCTATGAAGTTTTTTTGTATCATAAAGTACCCCCTGGTGACGGGAACATATCCCCGGACCAGGTGGCAATAAAGAATTGGAGGTGGGGAAATATGTGTCTGGGAGTTACTGGGAAAGTAGTAATTATAAATAACGACAATAATACCGCCCTGGTAGATTTCCTGGGGGTGCCCCGCTGGGTGGGTATTACCCTGGTAACAGATGTAGAGGTTGATGATTATGTACTGGTGCATGCCGGCTATGCCCTGGAAAAAATAGATGAAAGGGAAGCCCAGGAGAGGATTGAGCTTTGGGAAGAAGTGCTGGAAGCAGAGGAAGAATAATAAGCTGAATGGGAGGGTGGCCTAAACATGAGGAAAAGAATCTTAAAAAGGGAAGAAGAGGAAAGGGCAAGGCTATTGATGTACCGTGACCGTCAGCTTTCCCGCCGAATACTGGAGAGGGTAAGGAGACAGGGGCAGGAACTCAGGGATAAATTAGGGAGGGCCCCTGTTTTCATGGAGGTTTGTGGGACACATACAGCAGCTTTTTCAAAAACAGGAATAAGAAAAGCCCTGAAAGACCTGATAGATTTAAGAACTGGTCCAGGGTGTCCGGTATGTGTTATGGATTATGGTGATATGGATAAAATAATTGCTTTGAGCAGGATGGAAAAAGTCACCATAGGAACTTTTGGCGATATGTTTTCCGTCCCGGGAAGTTATTCCTCCCTGAAACAAGAAAAATCTATAGGATCCAGAGTGGAAGTGTTTTATTCTCCATCTGATGCTGTTCAGTGGGCTGAGAGGAATCCTTATTACCAGTTGATTTTTATTGGGGTGGGATTTGAAACTACGGCTCCCATGGTAGCTTTAAGCGTGCAGGAGGCAGAGGGAAAGGGCATAAAGAATTATTCTGTATTTTCCCTTCACAAACTAATGCCTCCCGCCTTAAGAAAACTTCTTGGAAATGGTGGACTAAAAGTAGATGGCTTTATTCTTCCCGGTCATGTAAGTGCAGTTATCGGTAGAGAAGCCTTTGATTTCTTGAGCCAGGAGTTTAGTATTCCCGGAGTTGTATCAGGATTTGAGCCGGTTGACCTATTAGGGGCAATAGATAATCTTATAGAGCAGGTAATGGAGGGAACTTGCCGGGCAGATAATAATTATACCCGTGTAGTGAGGGATCAGGGGAACAGGACAGCCCAGAGGGTTATTAAAGAGTTCTATGATGTGGTGGATAAACCCTGGAGAGGCCTTGGCAGTATTCCCTGCAGCGGTTTAGATCTCAAGGAAGAGCTAAAAAAATTTGATGCTTCTAAACGTTTTCCGGTAGAAATATCTACTCCTGAAATCCCCCAGGGATGTTGCTGTGGTGACGTTCTTACTGGAATAATTGTGCCCCATGAATGCCAGATGTTTGGCACAGAGTGCAAGCCCCAAAAGCCCCTTGGTCCGTGTATGGTTGCTTCAGAAGGAGTATGTGGATTATATTATCAGTACAATAACAGCTAAAGGGAAACAAAGAAATTATGTTTTGTCTGAAATTATTACCCTGGCCCACGGAGACGGTGGAGCCTTAAATATAAACTGATACAGGCAGTTTAAAAAACAGCTGTAAACACAGTTGTTTTTTTAATTTTTTTTATTTTTCATAAAAAGAAATAAAAATAACTTGAATAGCAAAAAATATATTCGACAAAAGGAGGTTTATTAAATGCGTCACAAGGTAAGAATTCATTATGATAATAATAACGGATTTTTAGAGCCTGTTCTGTGGATCTGGGTAAGTGATGGGGCTACTCTGGAAAAAGAAATAGCTCCATCCGGAAGGGATGATTATGGTGTTTATTATGATGTACTATATAATCGCAGCTCCTTTAATTTTAAGTTTAAAGATGGAAAAGGCAAAAGAGTTAACTGGGAGAACGATTCTGTAGACAGGTATTACCATGTTCAGCTGGGTCAAGAAATCTGGACCATGGCCGACAGGCATAATATGTATGAGGTTCGTCCTGCTGAGCCCCGGGAGCATGTAAAAGATATCTATCAGTCTATAAATAATCTGGTGCACCGGGATAATTTTTATCTTCCCGACACAGACGTATCCGGGATGGGAATAATTTCTATGCTGGGGGCTAATATCTTAAAAGACGGGTCCATTCTTTTTGGCTTTTTTCACCCCCGGGCAGCAAGGGTATACCTTTGCGGAAATTTTAATGATTGGCAGTGTCCCGGCCATCCCTTTCCCCAGAGGGAAAAATTTATTGAGATGGGGCTTTACCGGGGGTTTTATTACCAGCCTAATATCTGGCTGGCCAGAATAAATCCGGACAAAGATTTATCAAAAATTGAATATAAGTTTTATCTTCAAGGAGGGTCGGTGGATACTCAGAGATATGTGCCAGATCCTTATACCAGGGTTTTCAGTGAAGACTATAAAAACAAAAACTCAGCAGTACATGATCCTACCACATATGAGTGGACTGATCATAACTGGAAAACTCCCCAGGTAAAGGACCTTATACTCTATGAGCTAAATGTTTACGGATTTACAGATAATGACCCTGACATGCCTGAAGAACTCCAGGGAACTTTTAAAGGTGTGACCCAGCGCATAAAAGATGGCTATTTTAATAAATTAGGGGTCACAGCCATCGGGTTAATGCCTATAACTGAGGTGCCATCACCCAGGCGAGGACTGGGTTATGAGCCCTGCACTTTTATGTCGGTAGAAAAGGACTTTGGAACACCCGATGACTTTAGAGAAATGGTAAATACAGCCCATGAGTACGGGCTGGCTGTTTTAGTTGACAAAGTTTTTAATCATACTTCCAATGATTTTAATCCTCTCTGGAACTTAATAGATGACGGTAGCCAGGACGGGGGCTTTTACTTTTCGGGTGGAACCATGTGGGGCAACAAAGTAGCTACCGGCAGGGAAGAAGTTGATAACATGCTAATTGATTCCTGTAAGCTGTTTATTAAGGAATACCATGTTGACGGCTTCCGATTTGATGCAACCCATAGTTACTTTTTAAATCACAAACTATTGCACCGTCTGGCCCATGAAATTAAGGATAAGGAATTCAAGCCCGATGCCATTTTAACTGCAGAAAATTTACCCAATGAAAAAGATTTAAACCTGGATGGATACAATGGTTATGCCCAGTGGTCAGATATATTTCACGATAAAATAAAGGCTGTATTAAGGGAGGGAGAATTTGAGGGAGTTGACAACACTGTTGAAAACTTTGGAACACCTTTTTATTTCAGCAAAGATTTTTTTGCGGC
>CAYYWR010000054.1:0-8062 GCA_964474145.1 uncultured Syntrophomonadaceae bacterium | reverse complement strand
TATACAGAAAAAGTAATAAAGCATTTTAATGAGCCCCAGAATGTAGGGGAGATGGAAAACCCCAGCGGGGTTGGAGAAATTGGTAACGCCCGGTGTGGTGATATTACCAGGGTTTTTATTAAAGTAAGCCATGAAGGAATTATTGAAGATATCCGTTTCAGGACCTTCGGGTGTGGGGCGGCCATAGCTTCCAGCAGTATGCTTACGGAGATGGTAAAGGGGAAAACAGTGGAGGAGGCCCTTAAGGTAAGCAATATGGATGTGGCTGAGAAACTGGGAGGGCTTCCGGAGCAAAAGATGCACTGTTCCAATCTGGCTGCAGATGCCCTGGTAGCTGCCATAGAGGATTACAAGAAAAAACAAAGTTAGCATTACAGCGAAAAGAAGACATGAACGGTGCCACGGGGACACGGTTCCAGCATACCCGAAGCGCAGCCAAGGCCCAAGGGAATACCATCATGGAACCGCCCCTTGTGGCTAACGGATTCTGTTTAATAGTAAATTTTTCGCTGGCCATTATCAGCCAGGAGCTGTCACAAGCTGGAAGGGCAGAGGGTTGAGGGCTGAGGAGATGCAAGGAAAATTGCATATTTCCAGAGTTAATGGTAAAATAAGATATAATACAAGGAAAGGGGGATTCGATGAATTCTGTTATTGAAAAAGCTGAAGAACTGGGCATGGTTATTTTGAACTCTAATGAGTTTACTGAGCTTAATGAAGCCCAGGACAAGTTAGACAATAACCCGGAGGCACAAAAGCTTATTCAGGATTTCCAGGAAAAGCAGAGTAATTTGCACCAGGTTCACCATAATGGAGAGGAAGTAAGTGAAGAAGAAATAGGCAAATTACAAGATTTGCAGAAGGCTATGATGGATAACGATCTTATCAATGATTATGTTACAGCCAAGCATAAGGCTGATAAGCTGATTTCCAGTGTAAGTCAGGTACTGACCAAAACAGTAGGAGTACCCTTTGGCGGCGGGTCTGGCCATGAATGTGGCGGCGGATGCTGCTGATGCAGCAGATCTCATTTGTAGTGAAAGGCACCCTTGAGCCGGGTGCTTTTTATTTAGCATGCAGGAGGTGGAAAGATGAAAGTGGTTACAGCAAAAAAAATGCAGGAGATGGATGCCCGGGCCATGGAGGAATACAAAATTCCCGGGGTTGTTCTTATGGAGAATGCCGGTCTCAGGGTGGTAGAGGAAATTATAAAGGATTATTCACTAAAAAACCTGCGGGTGATAATAGTTTCTGGTAAGGGGAATAATGGAGGGGACGGGTTTGTTATTGCCCGTCACCTGGTAAACATGGGGGTGGCGGTAACAGTCCATGCCATGTCCGAAGAAAAGGATTACCGGGGAGATGCCTTGATTAATTATCAAATTCTAAGGCATATGGGAGTACAGGTTAAACATATACTTAAAGAAGAGGACCTTCAGGTTTTGAAGAAAGACCTGATCCATGCCCACTTGATCATAGATGCCCTGCTGGGAACGGGTCTTTCCAGTAATGTCAGGGGACTCATGGGAGATGTAATAGACATTATAAATGCTTGCCCCTGCCAGGCTCTGGCTGTAGATATTCCCTCGGGTATTCATGCCGATACGGGAGAGGTTCTGGGCCGGGGGATAGAGGCTTTTAAAACGGTTACCTTTGCCTTTCCCAAGCAGGGACTACTCCTTTATCCCGGCGCCCAATATGCCGGTGAAGTAGTTGTGGGGGATATTAGTATGCCCAGGGAAATTATGGAGGACAGGGAGATTATGGTTCATCTTACCTCTCTGGACCTGGTGAGGGAGTGCCTGCCCCAGAGACCTGCCTCCTCCCATAAAGGTACCTACGGCAGGGTCTTTCTTGTGGGCGGTTCTCCGGGACTTACCGGGGCAATAGCCATGGCAGGAGAAGCGGCGCTGCGCAGCGGTTCCGGGCTAATCACCACAGGAGTTCCCTCAGGCCTTAACCATATAATGGAAGTAAAGCTTACCGAGGTCATGAGCCTGCCTTTACCCGATGCTGGAGAAAGCCATCTTTCCAGGGAAGCTTTAAACCCCATGCTGCAGGAACTTAAAACCTGTGATGCTGCAGGTTTCGGGCCGGGGGTATTCCCCAAGGTGGAGGGGGTATCTGGACTGCCGGAACTGCTGGAGGGAATCATTGAGAACACACCGGTTCCCCTGGTTATTGATGCCGGCGGGCTTACTCTATTGGCAGAAAAGATGGAGGTTTTAGGGAAAGCGGCCCAACCCCTGGTTTTAACTCCCCATCCCGGGGAAATGGCCAGAATGCTTAATATATCCCCGGAGGAAGTGGAGAGGGATAGGCTTAATCTGGCTCAAAATTTTGCCAGGGAGAACAAAGTTGTGCTGGTTTTAAAGGGAGCCCATACTTTAACGGTACTTCCTACAGGCGAAGTCTATATAAATACTACGGGCAACCCCGGGATGGCCTCGGGGGGCACTGGAGATGTTTTGACTGGCTTGATTGCAGGCCTGATAGGTCAGGGGCTAACCCCTGAAAAAGGGGCTGTCTGTGGAGTTTATATCCATGGTCTGGCCGGGGA
The DNA here is from genome assembly GCA_964474145.1 of uncultured Syntrophomonadaceae bacterium. GTDB lineage: Bacteria > Bacillota > Dethiobacteria > SKNC01 > SKNC01 > PWHX01. The sequence goes on along the minus strand of CAYYWR010000054.1, from coordinate 5,502 downwards.
TCTGGCTGCCAGGGCTAAAGGAGAAGCAGGGCTAACGGCCATGGACCTCATTGATTATTTGCCTGAGACCATGGAAGCACTAAAGGATGCAAAAAGGGATAACGAATTGGAGGGTGAATAAGATGAGAGCAAAGGAAATAATGAAAACAAATGTGATAACTGTAAGAGAGGATGATAGCTTGCAGGAAGTAGCCAGGATCCTTGTGGAGAATGGGATAAGCGGGGTTCCTGTAATAAATGAAGACCGGATTGTAGTAGGTATTATTACCGAAGGCGACCTCATTTACCAGGGAAAGAAGTTTGATATTCCCCCTTTTATCGAAATCCTGGGGGGCGTCTTTTATTTCGAAGAGCCCAGGAAGCTGGAAAAAGAATTGAAGAAAATAGTGGCTACCAGGGCTGTTGATGTAATGAGCACCAAAGTCATAACCGTAGAAGAGAACACTTCCATTGAGGATATTGCTTCTATGATGATAGATGAAAGCATCAACCGGGTTCCCGTTGTTGCCGGGGACGGCAAGCTGTTAGGTATTGTCAGCCGACAGGATCTCATCAGGCATATTCACGAAAAAAATTAAAGGAGGAATATAAAATTATTTTCCGGCAGCATCTATTGTTTTTCTTATGTATAGTTTTGCTTGCAGGGTGCAGGATGACACCGGATAAGATTATTCACCGGATAGAAGGTAAGATGGAGGAAATAAAATCTTATCACATTACTGGGGAAGTGGAGATAATAACTCCCCATACTACCCGGGTCTATTATCTGGAGCAGTGGTTTGAGGAGCCGGATAACTATCGACTGGAAATGAAGGGGGAGAATACCAGCCAGGTTTTGATAAGCACAGAGGGTGAAACATGGATTTATCATCCTGAGCTGGAGGATTACTACAGGCTGAGCAATCATAATGATTATAATGAAGAAGAGGGCGGACCTCCTTTTTTGCTTACAGATATTTGGAATAATATTGTAACTGCCGGTGAAATAGAAATACTGGAGGAAAAAAAGATTCAGGGAGAAACTACCTGTGTTTTAAAAGTTACCCCCCGGGACCGGGATCCTCTCTGGTACAGGGAAATAATATGGCTGGATAAAAAGAAGCTTACTCCCCGGGTAGTAGAGGTATATGATGACCAGGATAACTTGAGGAGGATATTACGTTACAGGGACGTGTCTATAAATAAAGATATAGAGCCTGAAGTTTTCTCCACAAACTTTCCTTTGAAGGAGTCCTTGCCGGAGTGTCAGGTGGTGCAGTTAAGTTTAGAGGAGGCTGAAGAGGAGTTCCCCTATCCCATTTTGATTCCTTCATTTATCCCCCGGGGGACCGGGCTAAGCCTGGTAACCCTAATTAAAGAGATTACAGCGCCTTTTTTCAAGTCGGTTATCTTAAATTACCAGGGAGATGAGCAGTTTTCTGTAATACAGGAGGTTATAAAGGATTCTGGTAAGGATAATAACGGAGAGGAAAAAGAAGTTGCAGGGGCTCCCAGGGAAGCACACAGGGGCAGCAAAAAAATTCCTCTGAAAAACAGTTACGGCTATTTCAGGGAGGATAATGGAGTTAATACATTATACTGGATGTCCCCGGATATTAGATATACTATTACGGGGGATCTGGAAATGAAAAAAATGATAGAAGTAGCTCTTTCCATGAAGGCCATGAAGGACTGATTTTTTACACGGGGCACCCGTGTTTTTTTATTTTATTTAAGATTATAAACAGGAGATTTAGCAGTTATGCAGAATAGTTTTTAGAAGAAAAAGCGATAATCTAGGAGTGGAGGAAGGAAAATGTCAGACAAAATGGTTAATATAGGCTTACTGGGATGTGGTACTGTAGGGTCAGGGGTAGTTAAAATTTTAAAGAGAAATCAGGAAGATATAGCCGGCAAGGCAAGTTCAACTATAAATGTCAAAAAAGTGCTTGTTCGCAGTCTGGAAAAGGAGAGGCCGGCAGAATTAGAAGGCGCGGAACTGGTTTCCGGGATTGAAGATATTACTTCAGACCCCGACATACAGGTAGTGGTGGAACTCATGGGGGGAGTAGAGCAATCCCGGGATTACATTAAAAAGGCTTTGCAGAATGGTAAGTTTGTGGTTACCGCCAACAAAGATTTGCTGGCCCAGTATGGCGGAGAATTGTTTGAAATAGCCCGGGAAAACAGGGTTAACATTTACTATGAAGCCAGCGTGGCAGGAGGGATACCCATAATTCGCCCCCTGAAGCACTGCCTGGCTGCCAACAAAATACAGCGTATAATGGGTATAATTAATGGGACTACCAACTATATATTAACACAGATGACCTTTTCAGGGCAGAGCTATCAGGAGGCTTTAAAAGAGGCCCAGGAAAAGGGTTTTGCCGAACAGGACCCCAGTTCCGATGTCCTGGGGAAAGATGCTGCATACAAGCTGGCTATTCTGGCTTCTATTGCCTTTAACAGTCCTGTAAAGATGGATTCCATGGCTGTTGAAGGAATAGACGGTGTTACCCTCCGGGACATAAGGTATGCCGAGGAACTGGGTTACAAGGTAAAACTGCTGGCCATTGCCGAACAGCAGGAGGAGGGCATGGCCCTGAGGGTTCACCCCACCCTGGTGCCTGACAGCCATCCCCTGGCAGCAGTAAACCAGGAGTTTAACGCCATTTTCGTGGAGGGAGATGCTGTAGGTGAATTAATGTTTTACGGCAGGGGTGCCGGAGAAATGCCCACCGGCAGTGCTGTAGTGGCCGATATTATAGAGGTAGCCCGGGGCATCAACCACCAGCTGGTTGGAGGGATTCAGGAAGGGGGACATACCCAAAAGCCTATCAAGCCTTTAAACCAGATAGAATCAAAATTCTATACCCGGCTAAAAGCTATAGACCAGGCAGGGGTACTGGCCAGCCTGGCCAATACTTTTAGAGATGAGCAGGTGAGCCTGGACATGGTAATCCAGAAGAGGCGGGTAGAGGGCATGGCAGAAATTGTGCTGGTGACCCATGACATTAAGGAAGAGAATTTTTTCCGGGCAATCGACAATTTAAAGGAGATTTCTTCCATAAAGGAAGTCAGCCAGGTCATCAGGGTAGTCTAGTGCCTGAGGGATTTGTTTATTGAGTGTTAAATTAGTGTTAAATTATTGCTAAGAAATGGGGAAGCAGTTTATGAAAAAATATGTAGTTATTTTGGGAGATGGTATGCCTGATTACAGGATTGCAAAATTGAACAACAAAACTCCCCTGGAGGCAGCAAATACTCCTAACATGGATTATTTAGCCCAAAGGGGTGAGGTGGGCATGGTGAAGACTATTCCTGAAGGGTATCCCCCCGGGAGCGATGTGGCCAACCTTTCTGTAATGGGCTACGACCCTGCCCTGTACTATACCGGGAGGTCGCCACTGGAAGCTGTAAGCATGGGAGTGGAACTGGGAGAAGGGGATGTTGCCTTTCGCTGCAATCTGGTAACTTTGTCGGAAGCCTCCACCTCTGGCGGGAAAGTTATGGCGGATTACAGCGCCGGGGAAATAAGTACCGGTGAAGCTGCAGAGCTTATCCAGGAGGTTGACAGGCAGCTGGGGGGTGAAGATTTAAGGTTTTATTCCGGGGTAAGTTACCGGCACCTGGTGGTATGGAAGGGCGGCAAGGAAAACATTCAGCTAACCCCTCCCCACGACATATCCGACAGGGAGATAGAAGGGTATCTGCCGGCAGGCCCGGGGGGTGAGAGGCTCTTAAGCCTTATGGAGGATAGTCAGAAAATTTTAGCCCCTCACCCTGTGAATAAAGCCCGCCTGGCAGAAGGCCTTCAGCCTGCTAATTGTATCTGGCTCTGGGGGCAGGGTAAAAAGCCCGGTCTCAAGTCTTTCCGGGAAAAGTATGGTGTTTCCGGGGCGGTGATTTCTGCGGTAGATTTAATTAAAGGCATAGGCCTTTGTGCCGGGATGCAGGTTGTGGATGTTCCCGGGGCCACCGGAAATATTACTACTGACTTTAGAGGTAAGGCCAGGGCCGCCTTAAAGGCTCTGGGAGAGGGGAGCGATTTTATTTATATTCACGTGGAGGCTCCTGATGAAGCCGGTCACCAGGGCAACATGGAGGATAAAATAAAGGCTATTGAAGAGATAGATGAAAAAGTGCTGGGGGAAATTATAAAGGGAGCAGATAATTTTGAGGATTTCAAAATTATGGTTTTATCAGACCATCCTACCCCTTTAAAAATCAAAACCCACACGTCTGACAGGGTGCCTTTTTTGATTTATGACTTGAAGTCCCCCGTTAAAAGCAGGGCAAAGTCTTTTTGTGAGGGGGAGGCCTCCCAAACAGGAGTTGATATGAAATCAGGGCCGGATCTCATGGACCATTTTTTAAAATAAAAATTTTGTCATAAAGGGGGTTTAACCCTGGATTGCTGAAGAATTTTCCCTTCTTCTTTGGTAACCAGATGAAAAATATGGCTCTAATTGTACAAAAATACGGTGGCACTTCTGTGGCCAGCGTGGAAATGATCAGAAGAATTGCTAGAAATGCAGCCAGGCTCCATCGGGCTGGCAATCAGGTTATAATTGTAGTTTCCGCCATGGGGAAAAGTACTGATAAGCTGCTGGAAATGATGTACCTTCAGTCAAAGGAGCCTCCGGAGAGGGAGCTAGATGTAATTTTATCTACAGGAGAGCAAGTTTCCATGTCCCTTTTATCTACTGCTTTGCATACAATAGGAGTAGAAGCAGTTTCTTTAACCGGAAGGCAGGCTGGAATCATTACCGATTCAAATCATACCCGGGCAAGAATCCTGGAAATAGAGGAAGAGCGTATTTTAAGGGAACTCCAGCAGGGGAAGGTAGTTGTTGTAGCCGGGTTCCAGGGGGCGGATAAGAATGGAGAGATAACCACCCTGGGCCGGGGCGGTTCAGATACAACCGCTGTGGCTCTGGCTGCTGCTGTAGGAGCTGACGTCTGTGAAATATTTACTGATGTAACAGGAGTATATACTATTGACCCCCATATGGTAGCTGGTGCCCGCAGGCTACCCTATATTTCATACGACGAAATGCTGGAAATGGCTAACCTGGGAGCCCGGGTCATGCATCCCAGAGCTGTAGAGATGGGCAAGAAGCACAACATTAAAATTCACGTTCGCTCCAGCTTTGCTGGAGAAGAGGGGACTATAATCAGGGAGGTAACTTCAGTGGAAGAGAAATTTATAGTAAGCGGTATTGCCTGTGACGTGGACCTGGCAAAGATAGCAATTGTTGGTGTTCCTGATAAGCCCGGAATTGCCGCCAAAATATTTAACGCTATAGCCCAGGCTGGGATAAGCGTAGATTTAATTGTCCAGAGTATTCGCAAGGAAGAAGACAACGATATCTTGTTTACAGTTACCAGGGAAGACTTATCAAAAACCCTTTCTATTCTAAGTGATGTTATTAAAGAGATTGAAGTAAAAGAAATATATCATGCTGAAGATGTGGCTAAAATATCTATCATTGGAGCAGGTATGGCCAATGCTCCGGGAGT
>CAYYWR010000053.1:0-8078 GCA_964474145.1 uncultured Syntrophomonadaceae bacterium | reverse complement strand
GCTTTTTTGGTAACTTCATTTCCCTTAGCCTGCTCTGTCCCAATATTTAACAGGCTCACCCTGGGAAATTTTTTGCCCAATAGTTTTTCCACATAAGCGCTACCCATAATACCGTAGTGCAGCAAATTTTCTGGCTGGGCATCAACATAGGCACCCACATCCAACAGCATGAAATTATCTCCATTAAAAGCAGGTATCACTGGAGCCAGGGCCGGTCTGCTGATACCTTTTATTCGTCCTACTATAAACAAACCCCCTGCCACAAAGGCCCCTGTATTTCCTGCTGTCACAACAGCATGGGCCTGACCATCTTTAACTAGTTTCATGGCAACATTCATAGAAGCTTTCTTTTTTTTTCTGATAGCCAAACCAGGCTGTTCATCATCATCTATAACTTCCTCAGCATTTATTATATTTATTCTGTCATGCGGAAAATCTTTTAACTGGTCCATTTCACTCAAGATTTCTTTTTCTCTGCCAACCAGTATGATTTCCAGGTCAGTAAGCTCTTTTAATGCACCTACTGAACCCTTCACAATTTCCCCCGGGGCACTATCTCCACCCATGGCGTCAACAGATATTTTAATCATTAAATTCCCCCTAAAATATAACTATAAACGACTGAATAATCCTTATTATACAACACTTTACCTGACCTTTCAGGTCATCATTACCAAGTATATACTATTTTTTTTTAAAAAACAAGTTTTGGAAAACTACATCTAAAAAAGGAAAAAAATTTAGCAAGCTAAGATTACAAGCTTGCTAAATTTTTATAGCTATTTTGTTTTAACCACTTCTTTATTTTTATAAAAACCGCAGCTTGGACATACTCTATGGGGGAGCTTATCCTCATCGCATTGAGGACATTTTACAAGACCGGGCAAATTGAGTTTCCAGTGTGCCCGCCTGTGCCTTCCCCTGGCTTTTGATAATCTTCTTTTTGGAACCGCCAATTATTATTACACCTCCTCGGGAATCTATAAAACTCTATTTTTCATAAAATTTTTTCAGGTCTTCCAATCTTGGATCAATAACTTCTCTTTCACAATCACATGTATTTACATTTAGATTTTCACCACAAACAGGGCACAGCCCTCTACATTCTTGAAAACAAAGAGGCTTTAAGGGCAAAGCCAGAATCAAGTTTTCTCTTAAAATATCGTCAAGATTAAAAGCTTCACCGTTTAAAACTTCTTCCGGTAATTTCTCTTCCGAAAAAATCCCTTCATCTTCTTCTTCTATTAAAGAATCCTCTTTAAACTTTTCCTGAATATCTCCTTCCAGACACAAAGTAAAGCTGTCTAAACACCTGCTGCATGGTAATTCTACTTTACTCTTAAAATTACCCGTTAAGGTTAGGACGTTTTCTGTAAAAACTGCTGCCACATTAAATGTTGTCAATTCTTTTAGTGAAAAGTCTTCATCTTGCCTTTCGATTTTTTCAGAATTGGCTAAAAAATGATAATTAACTATTCTTCCCTGCTCCTTCTTTAAGTCGGCAAGGTAGATTTTCATCTTTCTCACCTCTTTATTAAACTATTGATAATTATAATTGATACCTGTGTTTTTTGTCAAGATTGGAAAGGATGATTAGTGCTACAGCAATATATTTCAATTTGCACTGCAATATAATATATATTTAAATCAAATAATAATATTACTTTCCCACCCAAGCAAACAACGCCCTTGTCATGGTAAGAGAGGTTGCTGTAAGGGGAATACTCTTTAAATAATTTAAAACTTCACTTAAGCTGTTCACCTCTACCAGTTTAATGTCACTGGCAACCATACGTGCCTCATCTATATTTCCCGAAGGAACAAAGAAAATATCTACCTCCCTGGCTTCAGCTGCAGCAATTTTTTGTTTAACACCACCAATAGGACCTATATCCTCCTTTAAATTAATTGTCCCTGTTCCTGCAATTTTTTTTCCATTACTAATATCTTCAGATGTAAGCTGATTTATTATTTCCAGGACAAACATCAAGCCTGCCGAAGGACCGGCAATTTTACCCGTGTCTATTTCAATATCCATGGGTAATTCCGGCTCCCATCTTAACGTCCTGATGTATATGTTAAGACCTGCCTTGTTTTCCTCTTCCAGATGAGTAACAGTAGGAATTGACTCTGTATATAATTTGCCTTTTCGCTTAAATGTTAAGGTAACACTCTCTCCTGGCTGTCTTGCTTGTATTCTTTCCACTAGTTCCTCCGCCAGCAAACCTTTTTCACCATCAAGCTCAACAATAATGTCCTGGGGCTGTAAAATGTTACGCGCCGGGCTATCCTCCATTATGTCTACCACCTTTACTCCATCGCTTTTTACAGGTATGGAATAGCCGACCTTTTCCAGGGCAATTACCTTGGCCAGATTTTGACTATCCCTCATCCACTGCAACATCATATCGTTATACTCATCGGGATCCATATCAGGGGGTATTACCTGACCCCTGGGCACTAAATCAGCTGCCGGATTAATAACCGTATTTAAAAAAAGAGGTAAGTTGGCCGGCTGTTGCGCAACTGTGACAAGATAGAATTTCCCCCTGCTTCCTGTACTGTTTTCCACAGATATTATTTCCCCCAGGTCCTCAATAGTTCCTGGTTTTACCACAAAGTAATTTGCCTGTAAAAAAATACTTAAAACCAAAAAAATTATTAATCCAATTACTATATTTCTTGTTTTAAACAATATAACCTCTCTCCTTCAACAAGCTTTCAACTTCAGGTAAAGCTTCTCTTGCAGCTTTTTCTCCAGCCTGAATACATTCTTCGGACTTCTGGAAATGAGTCAGGCTTATTGACCCTACCTCCGGCCGAATTAATAAATCTGCTTCAACCATATTATGCTTCATAATTTCTTTGCCCATTATATCGATAGTCTGACTTATTACGTCAAAAAGATTATTAATGGTGGTTTCTTTAATATATAATCCCACATCAATAGCTACTACAATATCAGCTCCCATCTCCTTAACCTCATTTACAGGCAATCTGCAAAGTATACCCCCGTCAGCTAGAAGCCTTTGACCGTATTCAACCGGGGGGAAAACCCCGGGAACAGCTATGCTAGCTCTAACAGCAGTAGTAAGAGGCCCTTCTTTAATCACTATCAGGGAACCTTCATTTATATCTGTTGCTACTACAGCCAGGGGAATCTTCGTATCGGCAAAGCACTGACCCCTGGTTAAAAGGTTTAGCATGTCTTCAATTTTTTTCCCGCTAATAACCCCCAGCCTGGTAAGCTGCCAGTCAAATATGTGCTTTCTACCCAGGGATAAAGCAAGGCCTTCCATCACTTTAGGAGGCAACCCTGCAGAATATAAAGCCCCTATCAAGGCACCCATGCTGGAGCCAGCAATATAGTCTACAGGTATACCTTCCTCTTCAAAAGCTTTAAGCACTCCTATATGAGCCAGCCCTCTTGCCGCCCCGGAACTTAATGCTAAACCAGTTTTAGGCCTATCATTCATAGAAATCCACCTCATTAAAAAAATGGTATATTAGATACTTCTTCAAATATATTTATACTAAACCACCATATTTTATACATTTATCCAGGGGGTGAGCTTTTGGATTTTAAAAAAATAAAGCCTTATTTTAATTCTTATCTGTCTGCAGGCATAGCTGTATTTTTGACTATTTCCCTGGTTTCATTTCCAGAGCATGCCTTCGAAGCTGCAGTTGATGGATTAAACATCTGGTGGAATGTAGTGTTCCCTGCATTGCTGCCATTCTTTATCAGCGCAGAAATATTAATGGGCCTGGGAGTAGTTCATTTTATGGGAGTACTTCTAGAACCCCTTATGAGACCCGTCTTTAAAGTTCCAGGAGAAGGCTCTTTTGTCATGGCCATGGGCCTGGCCAGTGGATTCCCCATTGGCTCTATACTAACCACACGGTTACGAGAACAAAGATTATGTACAAAAACAGAAGGTGAAAGATTGATGAGCTTTACTAATACAGCTGATCCATTGTTTATGTTTGGAGCAGTAGCTGTAGGTATGTTTGGCAGTGCAACCATTGGAGCCAGTATAGCTATTGCCCACTACCTTTCCAGCCTTACAGTTGGACTGATCATGCGCTTTCACGGACGCAGGGAAGTATCACTCCCTTATAGAATAAAAGGAAAAATATTAAGCCGGGCATTTTCCAGTCTTTACGAAGCCAGAAAAAAAGACGGTCGCCCCATAGGGCAACTCATGGGTGATGCCATAAAAAATTCAGTAAACACCCTGCTTCTTATAGGAGGTTTTATAATATTGTTCTCAGTAATAATAAGGGTAATGGAAATACTGGGCTTTACTGCAGTGTTAACCTCTATACTATTAAAAATATTAGCTCCTTTAGGCATGCACCCTGAACTAGCACCCTCACTAGTCAGCGGAATCTTTGAGGTAACCCTGGGCTGCCAGAAAGCTGGAGCAGCTGGAGAAGTAGTTCCACTGGTACAGAAAACAATGGCTGCCGGAGCTATTATTGCCTGGAGCGGACTATCAGTCCACGCCCAGGTTGCCAGTATTATAAGTAGAACAGACTTAAGCATAATACCTTTTTCCTGTGCCCGCCTAATACACGGAATATTGGCGGCCATATACACTTTTTTGATTATGAAACCAGCAGAGGCTATTTTACAGGAGGTGTCAGTACCCGTTTTTTTATATACACAGCCCCAGAGCACAACAGGTTTTTGGCTGGATAGAATAATATTTATCAGTAGCAAAATACTGCTATTTATCCTAATTATGTTTTCTATCTCCATGGTTATATACTTGTTATCAAACGTGCTATTAATTTACCTCCGCCTTCGAAAAACTAAAAATTAACGTCACATGAGATATCCTTATGATTAAATTTTTCCAGTATCATGTCATACAACTCGTCAGGAACCAGCCCTTTAATACAGCCCTCATAACTGGCAATCTCTTTTACTATACTTGAACTTAAGTATGAAAACTTACTACTGGTCATCATAAACATGGTCTCAATTATGGGATTAAGTTTATGGTTAATCATGGCCATCTGGAACTCATATTCAAAGTCCGATATAGCTCTGAGCCCTTTAATAATTATACGGGCTTTTTTTTGTTCAGCATAGTTAATTAGTAATCCCTGGTAATAATCCACCTCTACATTAGGATATTTTTTCAAGACAATATTTAACATTTTTAATCTTTCATTAGCAGAAAATAATGGTTTTTTCCTGGGGTTTTCCAAGACAGCCACTATTAGTCGCTCAAAAGTTTTACTACCCCTGTCTATAATATCCAGATGTCCGTTAGTTACTGGATCAAAACTTCCGGGATATATAGCTGTTTTTGTCAAAATCATAAACCTCCCTTTGTAGATTATAAAAGGTAATACAGGTATCTCCATATTTTTTTATTTGATTACCATGAAGTCCATTAATTACTTCCGGCAACAAAATACTCTTATGGTGTTCTACTATGACAGTCCCCTTTTTTTTTAAAATATTGCTTTCTGCAATCTCTTCCAGTACAGGAACATATAAATGTCTAAAATATGGTGGGTCCATAAAAATGTAGTCAAAGCTTTTCTGTTTTTTCTTTGTTATTTTTAAGCCCCGGGATACATCCATTTTAATTACTTTGGCAGAACTCAGTCCCGCTTTTCTCAAGTTCTCATAAATTATTTTAACACACTCTGCATTTTTTTCAATAAAAACACAACTTTCTGCTCCTCTGCTCAAGGCCTCTATTCCTACACTTCCACTTCCGGCAAAAAGATCTAAAAATTGTTGTTCTTCTAAGTATGGTCCAATCACATCAAAAATAGCACCTTTTACTTTCCCTGAAGTTACTCTAACATCTTTTCTGGAAAATCCTTTTAGTTTTCTTCCCTTAGCCAACCCTGCCAGGATTCTCAATATCTCTTCCCCCTGCGTTTTCCTAATTTATTCTATCAAGTCTGCAAAAATAAATCAAATTAAAAATTATTTTTATTATTTTGTATATTATTTATAAAAACAGACACAATATAAGTTAGAGAGCCAAATAATTTCCCCATAAGCTCTTCCTCCGGTTTCTCCTCTCCCAACTGGCGGCTTTATAATAAAAGCCGCCAGTTATATTTTTAAGCAATGGTTAAAACCTACTATTGTTTGGATAAAAGGTAGCCATCCAGAAGATAAATACCCATACCGGGCGCACCAAAAATTAAGGCGGACTGCTTTTAAGCAGTCCGCCTTAATTATTAATTAAACTTGAGTTTGATTTTGAGTTATTTCTTGCTGAGAATATGGTTGCCCGGAAGCTTTACTTTGATAATCTGCAATCATCTTCTTAACCATCAACCCACCAACATAACCGTTTTGACGGGAAGTCAGGTTTCCTAAATCAGTATTATAGTCAATCCCTAGCTCATTGGCTACTTCATATTTAAAGTTTTCCATTGCCTGTTCTGCTCCAGGCACCAGAATCCTGTTTCTACCACCTGATCTATTTTGATTTGCTGGCATTAAGAAATCACCTCCTTAATTAACTTGTAGTCTTAGTTTGTCTCAATACTTATTTTATATACTAGAAGTGTTTTCCTTGATAGTTGCAAGCTTACTGAAGTTTTGATATATTATTATCTTTATTAATTTTATTGTTATTTTATAAAGCAAAAAGTATTCCCGACACATTTCAGGAATACTTCTAAATCATTCTAAATAAATCTAGCAAATGACAATTCCAACTGCACTGGGTCCTGTATGGGAGCCTATAACTGACCCTAGCTCAGAAATAATGGCTTCATCAAATTGAAATACTTCTTCAGCTATTCCCTTCAACTTGAGGGCCTCATTTAAAACATTAGCATGGATAAGAGCAACTTTAACCTTTTGGTCTGTTCCAAATTCATCTTTACAGATTTTAACCACCTTATCCAGAGCTTTTGTTCTTCCTCTGGCCTTTTCTTTAGGAGTTACTATTCCATCTACCAGAGTTAATATTGGCTTAATGTTCAATAGACTACCCAGCAATGCCTGTGCTCTTCCTATCCTTCCATTTTTTTGAAGATATTCTAAGGTGTCAACTATGAAATATATCTTAACCCTGTTTAATAAGGTATCTATAAGCTCTAAGACTTCTTCTTTAGTTTTGCCCTCTTTTACAGCCCGGGCAGCTTCAATAACAACCATGCCGTGGGCCATAGAGGCAAGCTTACTATCAATAATATATATATCCTTCTCCGGAAGCATTTCTTTAGCCATAATAGCTGACTGGTAAGTACCGCTTAATTCAGAAGAAATATGAATTGAAATAATTGTCTCATCCACTCCCAGTTCCTTATACTTTTTCACAAAGTCAGCTGGAGATGGTTGAGATGTTCTGGGTAATATATCTGTATTTGCTAGCTTATGATAAAACTCTTCAGGCTTTAATTCAGACCAGTCCAGAAATACCTCCTCCCCAAAGTGGACCTTTAAAGGAACTATTTCTATTCCATATTCATCTATTAAAGATTCAGGCAGGTCGGCAGTACTGTCGCTAACAATCTTCATTTTTGCAAACTTCCCCCTTTATAGAACAGTTTATAAAACTATCACTACAGTATACCCACAACAACTTTATCTTTTATTTTTGCTTCAGCATTATTCAATAGAAATGAAGTAATAATAAAAAGGCTGTCCTCCCCTGTAATACTCTATCTCACATTCCGGGTACTGTGTTTTTAACATGTTGGATAACTTTTCTGCTTCATCTTTTTCAATATCAATTCCATAATATAAGGTTATTACTTCATTATCGATTTCATACATTTCTTTTATTAAAGATAACGCTACTGTTTCCACATCTTTGCCTGCTATTTCAACAGAATTCTCTATTAACCCTATATAAGAGCCATTTTTTATATCTATCCCTTCAAAATTCGTGTCTCTAACAGCATAAGTAACACTACCTGACTTCACCTGCGCTAAAGCTTGCTCCATATTGTGGTAATTTTCTTTTGCACTTTCCTCAAAAGGATTAAAATTCATTAATGCACTGATACCCTGGGGTATGGTCACACTTGAAACCACTTCTACTTCTTTAGAAGTTAATTCCCTACTTTGCTCAGCTGCCAGGATT
>CAYYWR010000052.1:0-8104 GCA_964474145.1 uncultured Syntrophomonadaceae bacterium | reverse complement strand
AGAGTAAAAGAAGAAACCATATATCTTAACCTTGCCATTGAAGGCGGAAAGGAGTAATGTAATGACCGGTATACCTTCTAAGTACTATTTACCCTTTGCAGATGCCCTGGTAGAGGTACTGCAACAGTTTGGGGTTTCTGAGATAACTAAAAACAACATGGAGCTTAAAAAATCCCTCTATATGGATTATGAAGTATGCCTCATTGTAGGTATTACAAATGATGTACAGGGTAATATTGGAATATCTATGCCCACTTCCACAGCAATTAATATTGCTTCTATAGCTATGGGAGGAATGGAAATAACTGAAATGGACGATATGTCCCAAAGTGCCCTGTCGGAGATCTCTAATATGGTTGCTGCTACAGCCACCAGAAAACTTTCTGACATGGACAAGAACTCAGATATTACCCCACCAACCATGGTAATGGGAGAGAAGCTGATGATGATAATAAGCCAGGTAGATACTATAAGCCTGTCTTTAAAGTCTGCAGCAGGAGTTATACAGCTGGACATAGGACTGGAAAACGTCTCCTAGTAGTGACTATAATCATTTAGCAATACTATAATTCCTCCAAACTATCCACATCTTCCTGATCATTTTTTTCCTGATCAGTTTTTTCTTTCAGTTCTCTTTTATCTATGTTTTTCATGGCTGTTAATTCATCCATGGAAAGCATTTTATCTGGAGCAACTATTTGTATCAAACGCTCATCACTTAACTTTCCCAGTCCTTTAATATGACGCATATTGGCATCTTCTGACATTTCCTCTTCAGTGCCCTGTATATCGTCAGGGGAAAAACTAAGAACATCAGAAACGCTATCCACAATCATTCCCATATTTTTTTCTTTAACTTTTATTACTACAATCACGTTAAAAGCATCATATTCTTTTTCTTCTAAACCAAATTTTTTTCTCATATCTATTGCTGGTATTATTTTTCCCCTAAAATTGATAACCCCTTTTACAACGGGAGGAGAATTAGGTATTCTTGTAGGCTTAATATAACGAATTATCTCTTGTACCAGCAGGACCTCCACAGCATATTCCTCATCTCCTATATAATAGGATAGATACTGGTTCTCCACAGAAACACCTGTTAGCTGCTGTTCTAATATGTTCATGGTGTTTGTTCCGTCAATGGAAGAGTCTACCATGCTATCACCTCCAGAGTTTAATTTTAGCTCAAGTAACTTATACTCCAGGAAAGGCCTTTCCGGCAGGTAGCTTGCAGACTGCCTGCCGGTTTTTATTCCTGATTAAATTAAAATTTCTCAAAATCATCCAGGCCTAAATCATCATCTATCATATCACCTTCTGAATGATCCTTATCATTGCTGTACTTTTCGCTGTCATCCTTCTTTCTTTTTAATAGGGAAGGGCCCTTTTTCCCCTTGCTCAACTTTTTGGTGCTTTGGTTGTCTGTCCTGGCAAAACTGGAGCCCCCGTCTAACTTAAATGTAGAAATAAGTCCGTTTAAACTATGGGATTCACTACTCATGGATTCACTGGAGCTAGCTATTTCCTCTACCATGGAAGCATTCTGCTGAGTAACCTGGTTTAGCTCTTCAATTCCCGTTCTAATTTCGGTAACTGCATTGGATTGTTCCCGCATTGAGGAGGATATTTCACCGATATAATCTACTGTACGTTCTGTGTTCTGAACCATTTCATCCAGTACTTCCCTGGTTTGCTCCATTAAAGAATTACCTTCGGAAACATTGCTTATACTGGTCTTAATAAGTCTTTCAATCTCCTTGGCCGACTCGGAAGCACGTCCCGCCAGGTTTCTAACTTCCCCTGCTACCACGGCAAACCCTTTGCCTTGCTCACCGGCACGGGCTGCTTCCACGGCAGCGTTAAGGGCAAGCAAGTTTGTTTGGAAGGCAATTTCGTTAACCTTATTGATTATTTCAGATATTTCCTGGCTGCTGTCTGTAATATTTTGCATGGCTGAGCCCATATCATTTATTACCCGTCCGCCTTCCTGTACTTTTTCAAAGGAAGCGTTGGAGATTTTCTCTGCTTCACTGGCTTTATCTGTTGTTTGCTGCAGTGAAGAAGTAATCTCTTCTATGGAAGAGGATATTTCTTCCAGGGCAGATGATTGCTCCTCGGTCCTTTGGGAGAGGTCCTGATTTCCCGTTGAGATTTCCTCTGATGCCGTAGTTACTGTATCTGATACATCCCGCACCTGCAATAGTATGTCCTTTAACTTGTTTACAAAGGTATTAAAACCCTCCGCAAGTTCTCTGACTTCATCCCTGCTGCCCACTTCTACTCTCTGGGTCAGGTCTCCTCCCTGCTCCGCTATTTCCTTTAGCCTGCCAGTTACAATCCCCAGGGGACCTATAATGCTCCTGCCAATCAACACGGCAATAATTATACCTAATATGGAACCGGTAATAATGGCAATCATGCTTATGGTGGAAGCAGTTTCCTGGTAGTCAGTAGCCTGTAACATTAACTCCTCCCGAGTTTCATGGTAATAATCTTCCATATAGTCTAAGGAATCCCGTAACTGATTAGCCAGCTGTATGGTTTCCTGCTGGTATATGGCCAGAGCCTGTTCGTCTTCATCATTCCGTGCCCTAGTTATATCTTCTGCAGAGCTATGAAGGCGAGCATGGGGCTCTTCCATACCCAGCAGTACCTGCCGGACATTGGTGGGCAGTTCTTCAAAATCCTCTGATTCCACAAAATCATAATACCACCTTCCAAAACCACACTGGGTATAGTCAATCTCTCCAGTAAAATCATCCTGCAAAGCAAAAACATTGGCCAGTTCATTTAACCAGTTCAGGTGATCTATTTCCACTTGCTCGAAAAAAAATGCTGCTTCAGTCGCCTCATCTGCCAGCCTAGTGGCTTCTGTTGTCCGGGCTGTATAATAATTGTTTATAAAGCCTGTAGTGATTAAAACTGCCAGTATAAGCCCAAAACCTATAAATAGCTTGGCTTTTATGGTTAAGCGCATAGATAAACCTCCTTTTTTTACTTAAACCATGTCTATTAAGTATTATTAAGTAGCGCTAAGCGGACTAAGAAAGACCTTCAATTTTAATTACTTTATACAGATGAACCAGAGTGAATATTTTTTTTACATAATCACTGTTAATGTTTCTGATGCTCAATTCTCCTCCTCTTTCCTTCAACTGCTTCTGAAAGAGTAAGAGCTTCCCCAGACCAGAGCTATCAATGCCCGAGACTTCTGCCAGATCCAGGCAAATGTTTAAATTACCCTCAGCAATAAGAGAGTTCATTCTGTCTTTGAATTCTCCTGCAGAAGAAATATCAATTCTTCCCTTAGGGTATACTATAGTTTCGCTGCCAGATTTTTCTATTTTCATTGTTATCCCTCCTTTCACTATAACATTTTACAATTAATGATAAATAGTTAAATCGCTTATTACTCTTAACTCTTATATATTATAGGCTTAATCAGGGCATTTACCCTTCACCTTTATGTGCTAATATCTGTTAGCGATTGGAATATGACCACCTGATTAGAACACCTGAAATATCATCAAGGGGAAAAGCTTTGTCCGCACCTCCTACTGCCAGGGCCTGTTTAGGCATTCCATATACTACAGAGGTTTTTTCATCCTGCACAGCAGTCCATCCACCTTTATCTTTAATAGCTTTTAACCCTTCTGCACCATCGCTTCCCATTCCCGTCAATATAAAAGCTGCTACGTTTTCCCCGGCTGCATCAGCTATGGAAAAAAAAGTCTTGTCTACTGAGGGACGGTGCAAGTTGTAGACAGGTTCAGAATTAATCTCCAGGTAATAATTGGCTCCACTCCGCCTTAATAGAAGGTGCTTTCCTCCTGGAGCCACGTAAACATGTCCTTTTAATATAGATTCTTTATCCTTTGCCTCCTTAACATTCATCCGGGAAATTCTGTTTAACCCTTCGGCATAAGAACTGGTAAAACCAGCCGGCATATGTAAAACCACTATAACAGCCTCCATATCGTAGGGCAGCGGAGCAATAATTTTACGAACCGCACTAACCCCCCCTGTGGAGCCTCCCAGGGCAAAAATACGACCTGTAGTCTTCTTAAGCAAGCTATCTGGTGGATCGTCAGTTTCAACCCCTTCCTGAGTCCTTTTGGGCTTGCTGTCGGAGGCAACCTTTTTCAGCTTCAAGGAGTCTACCTGGGAAGCTACCTTAACTTTACTTATTATCTCCTGGGAAAGCTTTTCCAGGCCGCTGCTCAGACCTACCTTTGGTTTTTCTACAAAATCTAAAGCTCCTAACTCCAGAGCTTTTAGAGTAGCTTCGGCACCTTTGGCAGTCCAGGAACTAATCATTATTACCGGAAGAGGATGTGCACTCATAAGTTTTTTCAAAAAAGAGAGTCCGTCCATCCTGGGCATCTCTATATCCAGAGTAATAACATCCGGCCTGTGCTTTTTTATCAGTTTCACGGCAAAAATGGGATCCATGGCCGTACCCACAACCTCTATTTCTCTATCTGCGGATAGAATTCTTCCCAGTAACTCTCTAACCAGTGATGAGTCATCAATTATAAGAACCTTAATTTTTTTCAATATGACCCACTCCCCTATGATGAAATAACGATAAAAGTTTCAGGGTAATATGAATTAATCGAAAAGTGTTAATTCTCCTGATTTGTCCTTCAATTTTTGAGTTTTGCTTAATATATCCTTATCTCTTTGATAAACATGCTCCTTCTTAACCTTCTTTAAATATACGCTGAAATTATCAGGAAATAATAATATCTTTCTACCCAGGGTGCCCCCCAGGTCCTCGGCCAAAACAGGAATCTCCTCCATGGCAAGATAAGCCTTGATAAAGCTGACGTTATTCTCCGATACAGCACCATTTGAAGCTTCTATTATATGACCTCCCCCAAAAATTTTCGCCTTTAAATTGTTCCGGCGAGCCCCCAGCTTCATCATGGAATTTATGAGCATTTCCATGGCATGCATACCATATTTGGCACTGGGACTGGCAATCATATCTTCCCGGCGCAAATCCCCCGGCAAAAGAAAGTGATTCATACCGGCAACTCCTGACTTTTCATCCATCAGACATGCGGAAACACAAGAACCTAATAGGGTAGTTATAATTACCTTCTTTTTATCAGTTGCATAATAGCCTCCACTAAATATTTCATAAACATATCTGTTATATTTATTGTTAAAATATTGTCTCATGTTCACCATCCGTTCCTTTATAAAAAACAAAACATGCTAAAACCTCAACACTTTCTCTATCCCCGACTTATTAACTTTTGAAAAATTATTACTTTTTCCTGTAAACGGTATGGTAAACCTGTTCCCAAATGCCTTCTTCCTTGTAACCTCTAATGGTTTCAGAATGACCCAAAAAGAGATAGCCGCCTTTTCGCAGTCTCTGGTAGAAATTTTTTAATACTTTCCTCTGGCCCTCCTGGTCAAAATAGATAAAAACGTTTCTGCAAAAGATAAAGTCCATGTCATCAGAGCGAGGATACTCTTGTGGTTTTGCCAGGTTTATTTTGGCAAAATTGACCTTCTTCTTAATTGCGTCTTTTACCCTAAATAAACCATCGCTGTTTTCAACACCTAAAGTAAAGTAGTTCTTAAAAAGGGCTTTAGAAACATCCTCTGCTTTCTCCTGGACATATACACCCTCTTTAGCTTCCTGGAGAACCTGAGTATTAATATCCGAAGCCAGCACACGATAATCCCATTTTTTATGTTTCTTGAAAAAATCATCCAGTGCTATAGCTATACTGTAGGGCTCTTCCCCTGTAGAACAACCTGCCGACCACCCTTTTACTCTGGGAGGATGCATGTTTTTTTCTTCCATCTTCACTATTCGGGGCAGCACTGTATCACTTAAAAAATCAAAGTGGTATTTCTCCCTGAAAAACTTTGTCACGTTAGTAGTCAGTATATTCGCAAAGTCTTCTATTTCTCCTGGATTATTCTGCAAGTATTTGCAGTAGTCGCTGAAAGATCCTATCTCCAAAATTTTCAAACGCTTAGAAAGCCTGGAAATAACCAGGGGCCTTTTAGCATCTGTCAGGTTAACACCTATATGATCATAAATGGTTTTTTTAAAAAAGTTGAATTCCCGGTCGCTTAAAGCCAGTTTTTTTTCCAAGTTCTTTTTCACCTCACGTTATTGAAGCATCCCTATTCTAATAACTGAAGGAACATCAATTATCATTGCTACTCTTCCATTGCCCAGGATGGTTGCTCCATCTACCCCTTCTACCTGCTCATAATTGTCCTTTATGCTTTTAACTACCACCTGTTCTTGTGAAACCACTTCGTCAACCAGCATAGCTGCTTTGCGACTCTGATCCTGCACCACTACCACCATACCTTCATCTACAGTTGAAGCTTCTGCCGGTAGACCCAAAATATTAGGAAGAGATACTAAAGGTATATATTCGCCCCTGAACATTATCATAGGAGTTTTTCCTGTAATATTCCTTACATTTTTAGAGGACATCTTTACAAATTCTATCACCGACGTTATAGGTAAAAGCACCCGGTCATTTTCCAGGCGCAGCATTATAGTATCAATAATTGCCAGGGTTAAAGGAAGGCGGACTAAAAATCGGGTCCCTATACCCTTTTCCGATTCCAGGTCCACTTGTCCCCTTAAAGCATTAATGTTGTTGTAGACAACATCTAAGCCTACTCCCCGCCCGGAAGTATCGGTAACCTCCTCAGCTGTGCTAAAACCTGGCTGGAAAGGTAGTTTTAAAATCTCTTCCTTCTTCATTTTCTTGTCCTCTGTTATAACCCCTTTTTCAATAGCTTTTTTATAAATGGCCTCGGGATCCAAACCTTTTCCGTCATCGGAAACCTCTATAAAGATACTTCCTTCCTTATAATATGCCTTTAAATGTATTTTACCGGTAGCTTCCTTTCCAGCTTTTTCCCTTACTTCAGGCATTTCAATGCCATGGTCAACAGAGTTCCTTATCATATGTTTAAGGGGATCAGTTATCTGCTCGATAACTTTGCGATCCAGTTCCGTTTCCTTACCACTTATAATCAAGTCAATGCTTTTACCCTTTTCCCTGGACAAGTCCCTGACCATCCGCTGGAAACGCACAAAAGTTCCTCCAATAGGCACCATACTGGCCCTCATTACCTCTTCTTGAAGGCTGCGGGTAATCTTATTGACTTCCTCAAAAACATAGAACACTTCCTCAGAAACAGTATCCTCAACAGTTTCCGTTATCAAGTTTTTTAATCTGGACTGGGAAATAGCCAGCTCGGCCACCTGATCCATAATATATTCAAGTTTTTGAGTGCTCACCCTGATGGTAGTAATTTCTGTGCTCTCCTGAGCTTGCTTCCTTTCCTGGTCAAGATTGTCCACCTGCTTGGGAGTAACCTTGCCACTTTCTACCAGTATGTCTCCCCAGCTTTTTTGACTTTTTACAGCTTTTTCCACATCATCAGAATCTACCAGGCCCTCTTCTACTACCAGCTCTTCCAGTTCCTTCTCCGCATACTGTTCCCAGCTTTCCTCAAGACTTATTTCATCAATCTCCACAGAGTCCTCTACAAATATAAATATTTGGGATATTGCCTCCATATTTTCCTGGGAGTCCAGTATAACAATCCACTTAATGTAAATTATAGAAGGATCTATCTCCTCTATGCCGGGAAGGTCCCCTATTTTCAGGTTAGTTTTTCTTATTTCTCCTAAATCCCGGAGTTCCTCCAGGAGCAGCAAGGGATCTGTTCCCGTGCTAAACAATTCGGAGGGAAAGGAAATATAAATCCTGTATCTCTTCGGTTTAGGTTCTCCTGTTTCCTCTTCTTTGTCTGACTCCCCACCTGATGATATCTTTACCATGAAATTTAATAACTCTTGTATTTCTTTGGCCCTCTCCACCAGGTCATCCATGCCCCCCTGGGTAAGAGCCGACACCATTTTCTTTAAAAGGTCAAGACTGTCCAGCAAAACCATCATGTGGCTTTCAGGTATACCGCCTTTGCTCTTTCGAAAGGTATCTAAAACATCCTCCAGATCATGGGCAAAATTGCTGATGGGCATTATCCCGGTTAGCCCGGCACTTCCTTTTATAGTATGGGCTGAGCGGAAAATGCTGTTAAT